>NZ_CP031149.1 GCF_003342675.1 Haloplanus rubicundus
TGAGTTCTGGATCTCCTGAAGTAGATAACGAAAGTAGCTCATTAGACGGTCAGGAAGTACAGTCCGACTGGTGGACGACACTAACAAAACCACATGGTTTCGTGTGGTACACAGCAGTTAGCGTTTCAACAGGTGGGGTAATTAGCATTGGGCTCGGAGGTGGTTCTTTCATACTATTAGGAATTGCATTACTTGCAATCGGTGGGAGTATACTTGCGTTACTATCGCTTGCGACTGAATTACAACCGATATTTGTAAGTGACACTGTATCTACAAGACGACTATTCATAGTTGTTTCCAGTAGTGTCGTCTTGATTATAGCTATTATTTTCAGCAGTAATATTTTCCAGTTGGGAGCAGAGCTAAACGAACGGATTGTTATTCTAACACTCGGGCTACAGGCACTGTTCCTAACTGTCGATACTCGACCACCGGAGACATCACGTCGAGCGAGGGCAGTTTTGCTTGTTGGGAGCCACGGGGCGCTTCTAATGGCGTCGATTGATCTTTTGTATACTGAATCACAAGCGTTTGGCGGGACGCTGCTGCTGTATGTCGCTGGCTTCGCGTTCTTGTCTCTACATGCATTTTGGAGTCGGCAGCGGCGGTCAGTTGTGTCTCCGCCACGACCGGTATCACGGCGTCGCTACTGGGAATCACTACTATTGGTGGCCATCATCACTGGTAGTATTGGCGCGGTTACTATCGTATTTACAACACCGCCCTCAACCCTGCTACCACGCTCACTGGTAGGACGTCTTGGTACGGTCGTAATTGGCGAAGCCGGTGTAGTTGCACTTGCAATACTAAGTGTGCCCGACTCTCCACCGCCAGTTCTGGCGATTCTAACGACGCCACGCTCAACAGTTTTTCAGCATGTCGTCGCAATACTCGTGCTGACTAACACATTGTTTTTAGGCGTTTCTTTGACCGTTCCACAGACATACACATGGATGCTAGCTGTGATACTTATTTTATTATTTGTCGGCGTCACACTCAATTACTTGAGCGTTGGATACAACCTTTGGAATAAATTTACTACTTCGACTTCAGTAGGCGAGAGACCCGAAATGCCGCTTACTGTGGTTATCTCTGCATTCAACGAGGCAACCGTACTCCCTGAAACACTTAAGCACAACGTCAACGCCCTGCCTCAGGCTGAATTCTTACTTGTCCCGGCAGCAAGCTCAACAGACGGGACACGCAAAATAATGAAAGAAATAAAAGCAGATTTTTCTCGTGATATTCGTATTGCTGAGGGAACTACCGGTTCAAAAGCGGGTGATCTTAATGAAGCATGGAATCATATCAATACATCATATGTTTTACTTTTAGATGCTGATGAGACAGTAGTGCCAGACTCGGTGGGCGCAGCATATCAGAGACTAAATCAACAATCGAATGTTGGTATCGTTCAAGGCCGGAAGCTGGCTGCATACCCGGATACGTCCGCGTTGTCGGGATTCGTAACAGTTGAACGCCAGCACAGCACGTGGATTGACCATCCATTCATGTCAAGTATTCTTAATTCCGGGCACTTTGCGGGGTCGGCAGCAGTAATGAGGCGGGAGGTGGTTCCAGATGTCGGGGGTTTTGACCCCAATGCACTGACTGAGGACATCGAACTCTCTGTACGTCTCTATCTCGAGACCGATTGGGATCTCGTCTATGAGCCCGGGATGTTGGTCCGGGAACTGAATCCAACCTCTTGGCTGTCGCTCCTCCGCCAGCGTGAGCGGTGGGCTCGGGGGTGGGCTCAAGTGGCGGTTAGTTATCTTGGAGATATTCTTAGACCTAATCGGGGGCTAGGTTGGCGCAGGCCTGCCGGGCTTGGCTGGGAGCTGTTTACTGCGGTCAGTTCACCAGTCTATACCCTGTTTCCGGCGCTAATCGTGTACTGGCTATTCGCGCCTGTGACACCTTCGTTAGTCATCAGCTCACTGATGTTCACTTTGTATTTGATCGTTGAGCGTCCGGTGTCCTTTGTGGTAGCTTCCTTTTTTGACCCTAAAATCCCGGCCCCGCAGAATATAAAAACGGTCGGTGCAGCACTCTTTCACAGCTACGCATGGATGATATTCGGCTGGATAATCCAGTTGCATGCAATATACCTCCAACTGGCCGGAGCAACCGAGTCATGGGACGTGACAAAGAAGCAGTCAATCGACCCTGAATCAGGGGGTAGCCGGAGTCGCCAATTTTTCAAAATTCCGGACACGGAATGACATAGCAGGTATAATTCACTGGACTATATGATCTACATTAATACCTGAGTCTTATGCTGTATTGAATTGCGGTACAAGATTCGGATCAACGCGCAGCAACGCCCGCCAGATGTACATTGCGTACCGATCGAGAGAGTGGTAGAACGTAATTGGATCGGGCGGTGCATCTAGGTTGAGGCCGAGTGGATCGCACACCGCCGGCATTAGACTCACCCTATCAGCGATTTCGGCGTAGCTGTGGCTTCTTTACAAGTACAGTGAGCGACGGTGTGGACCTTGCGGGCAAGCCAGCCGGAGTTGGGCTTGCCCGCTCGCTTCCTCAACGCTTGTTTAGCTACGCGTAGTGCTGTCTCAATGAGGCCAAGCAACGCGACTCCGGTAATCGTCTTCTCAAGGTCGTTTCCTCAAACCATTACGGAGTAATCCTGCTGCTATCTTCCGCTTTCAATAGAGCCTGTTATAACAGCATTCTGCACACGCGGCCTCTGAGCGCAATCCGCTGTGAGGGGTTGCTGAAGTCACGATCGCCATCCCTCACTCCGCTTCTGGCACTCATGATCCAGTATCCGTTCTGGGAGTCCCACACATTCACAGACAGGACACTCTGCAAGCGGTGTCAGTGGCAGGTCGTCACACTCGCGGATGGCAGCCCGGAGATGTGCTCGTACGTCTGGTGACTCTGCTCGCGTAAACGCCTGCACGAGATGCATTCGGAGTCGCTCACGAGCAGTCATTCGGCCTCCTGGTTCGCCTCATCGCACTCCCCTTGAGCCATCATCGTATTTGAATGTTCGACCGCTACTCATCTCGGCCTCCTGAGTGAAATTCTGTGAGTCATTTCGTGGGGCAATTGCTGCTTGCGTCCATCGTCTAACAATATCGCCACGCCCGCGTGATTCGCCGGACGCAAGTGGCAAAGAGACGGATCCCACCCTCTCAGATCAGGTCACGCTCTCGATGTCGTCGAGGCAACGCTGAACCCGGTCCTGAAGTCGCTGCGCATCGCCATCACTGAGATCGGCTTCTGAATCCACCGTGATACCCGGGATATCGACGATATCATCGAGTGCGTCCGAAAGTGTCTGTTGGCCTTCAGGAAGCACACGTTCGTCGGGTTCGTCCGTCTGCCGGTCGTGTTCTTGCATCGCGAGTTGAATCATCATCGCCGGCTTGCGAAGCAACTCACCAGCCACCTCGGTATACTCCTGATAGGTGTCAGATGCCCAGGACCCTTCGTACTGGTCGAGCAGGGCGATCAGCAAGGAGAACTGGAGGTTATACACGGTAGGGCGTGACGACAGCGAAGCGATAGACGTTGCCCGGTCCGCGGCAGCCACAGCGTACCTGTTGGCGATCCCCCAGTAAGTGTAGCAGTCTTCGACGGAGAAAGGGAGGTCCTCAAAGTCGTACGCGATGGCCCGTGTCCGACGAATAGCGGTATCGACATCGATCATCCGAGTGTCGATGTCGTCGTAGATAGAGCGCCACCACTCGCTAATCGGGACGCGGCCCTGACTGCGTTCGTGATCGGCATTCGTCGCTTTCCCGTAGTGCCGCCGTGTGTACCGTTCGCCCATATCGGGAAGGACGGTCCCGCTGTCGGGGAAGAAGAGGATAGGTCGCGCCCAGAGCGTCTGCGTGCCTCGGAAGTCGTACCCGGTCTGGAAGCCGCCGTAGATGATGGTCTCCGATCCTTCCTCGTCTTTGTTGGAGTTCTCATCGGAGTCGCTATCATTACTGACAGCGATGGTGATGCCGTCTTCTTCGACGTCGTCTTCGATGTCCTCCTGATCGCCGGACACGACGTTGCGAAGGCTCGGGCAGATGACGACCATCTTGAGCAAACCGCCCCAGTCACGGTAGGACACCCACCCGAAGGGATTGGTTTCACCACGCTGCTGGAGCGCACTGATGATCGGGAGATACGCCTCCTGTGGGTTGATGATGGAGTACGAATCCGAAGCGATCTGCCACCGGAATTTTACATCGTAGCCGAGCGCGTTCAACGCCTTTCGGCGGTCGTCGACGATGTCTTGATGATCATAGACACGCACGACTGCGTCGGCCTCACTCGCGGCGGCAAGGTCTTCGATCGAACTTCCGGTATAGGATTCGAGTGCGTCAACGTCGAGGCCATGTACACGGCGGATGGCTGCGGTGTCGACACGCCCGGACGTCTCGACGAAGTCGTTGGTCGCCCAGAGCTCACCGGAGCTCGCCTTCGGAAGTACTTTGATGATGTCCTTGAACGAGCGGGAGGTCTCTGGTGAACACCGGGTTTCCGGTGGAACCTCGTCGGGATACTCCTGGGGGTCGTTCTCAGTGAGGCCGACGAATTTGCGGTCTGTCTCTCGAGTTAACAGATCGGCAAGCGGAAGCGCCGGGCGGTCGGTGTCGGTGCGACTGTCGTTGGTATCGTTCTCGTCCCCGCTGGTGTTCTCGGTCTCGTTCGAGCTGGAATCGGGGGAGCGAGGCTGACTGGAGCTGGAGTTTGCTTGTGCTGACATAGGTGAGTCCTCTATATTGAAAGTGCCGTGAGCGGGAGAACGCACACGGCTAGGAGACCGGAGAACACGCAGAAATAACATGAGACGAGACAAGCGATGCCACGCGAGTGGGGTTTGTCGGACGGTGCTACGGTTGCGAAGAGGGAGTAGGGAGTGGAGAACCTCTCACGAGATAAGAGATGAAAGGTGGGGGCAGTGGAGAGCCCGGACAGAACCCGTCCCGGTTGTCGCCGATCGACGCGCGGAACGGTTGGAGTGTTCTGTTCGGACATCTGCCCCCACCGAACAGGGGGGGACAAACGGGCGAAGGGAAAGTTGGACCTGCCAGACATCGTGTGAGCTGGCCTCGGCAAGAGCGCGAAAGTCAGACCGGCGGTCACGAAGACCACAGTACGTTACTCATCCCCGCCGCCAAGGGCACCTCTGAACGTCTGCTGTGCGGTGTCGCCCCGAGATTTGGGCATCTCTGAGAGAGACATTTCACGGCTGTCGTGCTCGGGGATGAACGTCTCACCGCCGAAGTACTGGACGAAGCCGGCGCGAGCGTTCCGGATTTTCTTCGCGGATGCGTCGCTGATACCCGTGAGCTGGGAGTGATTACGCCCGTAGTAGACCCAGGCTGCAAGTTCGCCCATCGAGTCAAACTGGTTGACGAGTGTCCCACGAGCGTTTGTGGGTATGTCGAGACCCTGGATTCGGTAGAGTGTCCCCGAAGCGACGGCGTCGCTGGCAGGATCTTCCTCACCGTTCCAGATGGCGTTGAGCCGTTGGAGGTTCTCGCGGCGATTCCCCGACTGCCACAGGACCTCCTCGTACTTCTTGGCGAGGGCGATCTCCTCGGCGTACGTGATAGATTCGAGGTCGGTATCCTCGAGATCGGGAGCATCTCGGGGGCTGGAAGCAGTATTTCCGGGGTAGTCGCGACCGTCGATGGCCTTGACGTATTCCTTTGAGCGGTAGTCCTGGCTTTTGATTTCCCAGGTGTCCTCGGTCAGTTCGCGCCGGACGAAGTTCTCCGCGAATAGATAGTAGTGTTCGACGGCATGGTCCACGCCTCTGAGCGGGGCGAGCAGGGCGATCGCGAGTTGGCAGGCTTTCTCGTCGGAGGCGTCAGGCCCCCAGTCGAATCCGCCGGGAGCGACTCGGTGGACGAACAGATGCTTGTCGAGCAGGTCATCTCCGGCGTAGACGAAGTTTCCGCCAACGCCGCGTTCGCCTCGATACGTTTTGTGCTTCCATTTTGTTTTTCTGGAGTAGTCGGTTTTTGCTAGCATGAGAGTGAGTCTGGAGGTGGGTTACCCGCCAGCGGATTGGTGGGTCTGCGACGGGTCCGAAGTGGGTTGTGCCTCGGTCGGTGGTGTGAGATGCGGTTGTGTCTGTTCGCTCGTCGGTGCGTATTCATCTGGACTGGTCGGGGCCGACGGCGAGCCGCGCGAATTGTAAATCAGGTACTCGTCCTCATCGGCGAGCAACTCGGGGACGCAGAACGCACAGCCGGCGTAGTCGTCGGGCCAACTGTCGAGTCGATAGAACGAGTGTGTCCCCCAGCCACAATATGGACACTTCTGCTGGTCATCAGTCTGTGTCTCGATAATCGAGAGCGGAGCCGCGTAGCGTCCTGGAGACATCGATCGAGTACCTACCCGAGAGCTATTTCGTCGCTGGTGGTGGGGTCAGCCTCGACGTGCGTCTCGACGGTCGTCTCGCCATTCTCCGTGGCGAGACTGAGATCGATTCCGTGTTCGCCGATGGGAGTCTCTGGTTCGTTCGGGTGAAACACACGGACAGTGAGTGCGTCTTCGTGGGCGCAGTGGTCGACTGTGACGATGAATGTCTCGCCGAGTCTGACATCGGCGTAGGTTTCGCCGTCGCTAAGGGCGGTTAGCGTTGTCATGCGTGTTGGTCAGTCAGACCGGATTCGCGGAGCGACCATCGAGAGGATCTCGCATTCACCGTCTGCGAACTCGTACTCGATCATCATGGGGAAGTCCGTGCCGAAGGTGATGCTGATCTCGGCTCCCTTCGGGAGTTTCCGTGAGATATCCTTCACGTAGTCCAGTGAGAACAGCGCCTCCGCGTCAACGGCGGTTATCGCGATGTATTCCTCCTCGGTAAGTTCCAGGGACACGTCGTCGGTGTCACCTTGGGCTTCGATGAAGACGGCCTGCTCGGTCTCGTCACAACGGATTTGGATGTGGTCGGAGACCATATCAGCTGCTTTCACCCCCCGCCTGATCTGCGATTCATCGACAATGAACGACGCGGGGAGATCCATGTCCGGAATTTCGGGTTCCGACCTGATGCTGTCGGGGTCGATACACGCCATCGTGAACTCGACGCCATCGATGTAGATGACGAGTTTGAACGTATGCGTGTCGAACGAGAGTTCGACGAGATCATCCTTCTTCGCCAGTTTTAGGACTTCCTCGAGACGTTCGAGATTGAGGCCCAGAACACCCTCGGAGGCGTCGTAGGACTCGAAAGCCCCTGCGGACAGCACACCGTCGTCCATCGCGACGTTTGCGGGATCGACCGCACGGACCTGAATGCCATCAGGCTCAACATTGAACTTCGCCTCGTCGACGATGGCGCGAAGCGTACCGACGAACTCCTTGATGTCACCGCCCATGATGGCGGCCTGGAACTGGCTCGGCGGTCCGGTGCCGACATCGGCCTCTTCTTCTGCGTCTTCCTCGACGTCCTCGTCGGCTTCACCGTCGGTGTTGGATTCTTGCTCCGGTTCAGAATCTGGTTCCGATTCCAGATCTGGTTCGGGCTCGCCTTTGGGTTGGGTATTTTCAGCGGTTTCTGCGGTAGTCGCGTCGTCGACATCCATCTCAGATTCGACGTCTGAGGATCCGTCGTCGGGTGTGGTCGCTGGCTGTGCGTCCGCGCTTTCGGATTCGGTGTTGGTACTCATGTTTGAGTGGAGTCGTGGTCGCGATACTGTCGGTGATCAAGCTGCTCACGAAGGGAGAAAATCGAACCAATAATAGTAATAATAACGGTAATACCGTTATGAACGGTAACCGCCATGAACTCTTCTACCTCCCCCATCCCCGTGGGGAGGGCAAAACCGAGCATGGTGGTCGCGATCTCGGTCACTCGGGGAAGTCGATAACGTCGGGGTTGATCGAAAGCTCCCTGGCGACGCGGTCGAGTTCGACATCGTCGAGAGCGATTTTGATGAGCCCCTCGAGTGCATCGTCGTAGGCTTGCTGTACTTCACTCTGGTTCGAGGCAGCGTCGAGGCGCTGCTGGAGTGCGGTCTGGAAGCGATTCGCTGCACGGTGGCGTGCGAGTGAGCACATTTCGAGTTCCCCCACCGTCTCGGGGTGCGACAAACGAGCGGGGGGTCGCAGGTGCCGCGTCCCGAGTGTTAGTCCTACGTAACGATTCGGATGGTGCGATTAGGACTGTTACGTAGGAAGCGAGAACGCCGCCCGAACCGTCTCGCCGCCCGCCGTGTTCCCACATCCTCATGAGAAGTAGTCGGGGTCGCCGTCTGGATCGGGAAGTTTCCCGTCGTCAGCGAGGGCTTTGAGTTCCCTCCAGAGCTTACGAAGCGTCGTCGGGGTCGTGTAACCTTCCTCCGCAAGAGTTCGCTGGGTGAGTCGAACGTTGCTTCGCCTACTCTCTTTGGAAGCGTGGTAGAGACACGCTGCGGCGACGCCGTTCGGTTGCCGGCCGTTCGCGAGGACACCCACAGCGTTCGATCTGGAGAGCTGGTAGGCACGGCGTTCGAGACGAGGGGAGGCATCAACGGCACTCGCGAGTCGTGGGATGTAGTCCTGCGGGAGTGGTGGAGGCGTTGCGAGCTCAAGATCTTGATTTAGGCATTTGTAGTCCTGATTGATTTCTTTAGTATCGACACGAGCGACTTCACCAATCTCTTTGAGCGTGCGTGGCAGGCGTTCGAGACGGCAAGCAGCGTACACACAGGCGCTCGCCATGCCTTCGATGGAGTTGCCAGCGAGCATTTCTTTCTCACACACCTCGCGGTAGAGGTCAGCGACGCGGTCGTGGATAGAGCCGGAGAGTTCGAGCGCACTGATGAGGCGAGCGATTTCGCCGAGGCCGAGGCGGAGCGAGCGGTCGCGACTCGAGCCGGTTTTCGATCGACTATCCCACTTACGGAGTCGACGGAAACGCCGTTTGGTCTGACGCGACAGCGGGCGGTCGTACCCGTCGATGTTATATCCGATCTCCGTCGGGAGCCCCTTATGATGGAGGCGATGCGTGGTGGGAGCGCCGCCACGTTCGGGTTCACGGCCGTCCCCAGTATCGACCCAGCGAAGGCGCCGATCGAGGATGTCACGGACGAGTACGAGGCCACATTCCCCACAGTAGGTTTCCTCCTCGTCAATGACGAGGTACTCGTCGGTTGCGCACTCGGGACACTGTAGTTCATCGGTCGATTCCGAGTCCGTGGCTTTCGACTGCTCGCCTTTGGAGGCAGTCTCGCTGGAGCATGACTGAGTCTGCTGCTGGTTCTGCCTGAGGCGCGTCGAGACGGGAGTGGGAGACCCCGACCCGGCGGAAGCCGAGTCGGTACTATGGGTTGTAGTGTCAGTGTTCTCGTGGGCGTCTTGAGACATATAGAACGGGGGGCGTAGATCCCCCAGTTCCTCCGGGGGAAGACAAACTGAAGTTGGGCGTATGTTCGGGGACAACTGCAGAGTACGATTTACTGTTCTTCGGCCTTGCTGAAATCTTCAATCAGTGATAGATTTCACTGGCCGTGATAAATATAGAAGTTGTATGCAGCAGACACCCTCGTACCGAGGCAATTCGTCAGTGATGACGCATACTGGTGACCTACCATGGAGTCAAACCCGCTACTCACCTCTCTCACCCAGTTCAGTCACTTGGTTTCGGGTTGATTTACCAAAGCCATATTTCGGGGGTGCGTACTTGAATCAGGTCGAGCAACGAGAGAGCCACTGAGCGGGACGGCTCAGTTCACGCTCTTCGAGAGTTCGGCCCCGGCTTTGAACTTCACGTCGTCGGAGGCGCTCGCTCCCGTGAAGTGGACAAGTCGCCCTTGCGCAGTCATAGTCACAGGGACATCAGCGGCAGTCCCCTCCTCTTGCCGCGTCGTTCGTCCCGGCCGCTTCCGGAGGATGATGTCCTCTCCTTCTGCTTCTGAGAGGTGCCCTTCGGCAACCGCATCTGAAACAGCCCCATCGAACAGTCTCGCTCCTCGTCGCTCTCGTTCGCCAGACAGGCGGCGGGCCATCACGTCGCCGTACCCATCTCCATCTAAATCACCAGCGCCAACACCGATGACTGCTGTTGGTTCTCCCACAGCCACGAGTGTGATTGAGTCCACGTAGAGGCTGCCATCGTCGATGACCCAGCCACCCGTGTAGATGTACTGATCAGCGTGCTTGCAGCGGCGTACGTACAGCAGCGCAGGGAACGGCGACGGACACTCCGGCGGTGCGACCATAATCGGGCACACCAGCGTCGACGTGGTCGAACTCTCACCGAGTTTAGCACCCCACTCATCGAAGTCTGCAGGCTCGGACGAGGCCCCGTCTGCGCTGACCGCAAGAGCAGGCGTCGTTTCTGTGGCCTGCGGTGGGTCGTTCACTGGATTGACCGTGACTCGTCCGTCTACGACGTCTGATTCGAGGTGGATTCCCGTGTCGACGGGTCCAGAGACGGTGGAGAGGAACGTGTCCGAATTGTACAGCGAATTATCGTCAGACATGAGTACCCTGTTAAGGGCGTTTTCCCCACCGACCGCATCTCCTTCGTAAATCGGGCTGGTGTTTCCACCTCCGTTCTCGACCTTGTTGTCGCCCCACGCGTAGACTCTCCCGTCAGTGTCGGCTCGTCCTGTCACGTACTCGATGATGCGGCGCGGCGTGAGCTCGTCACCGACTACAACGTCGCTTCCCGGGAGACTGGCATCAGGCACGGTGATAGTGAACTGCTCGCTGAGGACTGGCTCGCCAGCGAGGTACTCGTACAGGGCGGCGATGTCTTCGTCACTCGCTCCGGTCAAGTCCTGAAG
Organism: Haloplanus rubicundus; assembly: GCF_003342675.1. Lineage (NCBI taxonomy): Archaea > Methanobacteriati > Methanobacteriota > Halobacteria > Halobacteriales > Haloferacaceae > Haloplanus > Haloplanus rubicundus. The sequence continues at coordinate 10,755 of NZ_CP031149.1, forward strand.
CGGAGGGTTTTCGAGGACGTGTTCGGAGGTGTCCTGCAACGACTTTTCGAGTAGTTCGATGTCCCCCTCGACGATTCCTTGTATCTCTTGGAGTGCCTCGGCAGCGTGGCTCCATTCTCCATTGTCAACGTGCGTTGCCGCTTGCTGAGTCAGTTTTTTCCGTCCCTCGGCGTGTTCTCGGACGGTTACGCACACGTCGTCAGAGCAGCTTTCCAGCGTCTCCTGTATCTCATTGATACTGCTCCTCATATTGTCGAAATATTTATCTATCTCCTTTGAATTTTTTCCACGGCCAGTTCGAGCACTACGCTTGCTGATGGATGCTGCCTCCGTTGTCTGCGAGAGAAGCGTATTCTCCAAGTCTAACGCAGCCCGAAGAGCGTCATTGTAATCGTACCCGGGAGCGTCATTGTAATCGTACCCGGGAGCGTCATTGTAATCACGGTCGCCTAGTTCGATGTCATCCGAATCGGTGTCGTCCGACCGAATCTTCGACTTATTGCTCCGACTGTTGTTGTAGTTAGCTCGGGCGGTGTTAGCAGCATCCCCTGTGTAGGTTGCTTCTCCTTCGAGGTCGATGGCCCCGAGAGCTGTTGAGGTCACCCACGCTTCGAGTTCGACTTCGCCGGAGAGTAGTCCGGAATCAGCGGAGACTGTCGGAGTCAGTTTGTACACAGAGGGTTCACTTGTCGGTGAGGGACCAGTGTACGCGCCGATTCCTGCGAACGGGGCGGCTGGCGATGTACCCGTGTTCGTCATGGAGGAGGCCACTCGACCCAGACACCCACTCAGCCCGCCAACCGCAACGACACCGCTTAACGCGAGTAGCTTTCGGCGGCTAATAATAGCACGTGTCACACTGTCTGCGTGACTGTCTCGTCTCCGTGGATTCATACTCGAACGGTGGACGAAGGGGATTATGATAAGTATTCTTATGAATGTGGTATAGGCATAAGTCGACGGATGGCCGATTAGCGCGCTGTATACAGCACGGTCGGCTCCGATTTATACAGGTTCTGGTAGAAACCCCGTGCTGGATATAGAGGCTGTAACGGTCACGTAATTCGTGCAGATACATCATATTGTGAAGCGTGCTATTACACCTGCACTTCTGACTTCAACGTCCGTAGTTTTCCAACCCAGCCACATGACGTTCATTCGACAACAGGTAATTCTATGCTGAAGCGATCACCGGTAGCTGGACGGGTAACCGAGCGCGTGTCCGACAAACGCCGACCCTTTCATCGCTATGCGTTGTCCGCGGCAGGCGATGACGAGCACGTCGGGGAACGAATCCACGGGCGTGGCAAATCGGAGCATACCTCCAAGGCTACCTGGCCCAGTCACCCCACCGTCGGTCGCCATCCGCCAGATTTTCTCCATATACGTTTTGAGCCGTAACCCAGGGCTGTGTTGGGCGATGAAGTGGAGTTCGTCGCCGACGACGACTCGGTAGGTGTGCGGGACTCCCGGGGGGAGCAGTGCGGGACTCATCTGGATGGAGGGTGTGTTCAATGTCATCTTCTGTGACGATCATCGTCCCCGATACGACCTCGTATCGCTCTTCCTGCGTCAGATGGACGTGGACCGGCGGGACGGGTGCAGTCGGACCCTGAACAGACTCCATAACCGATAGGTCATCAGCATCCGACAACCTCCTGACACCGTGGCGTAGATTTAGCAGAGATAATTGTGTACTAAATTATTTACTGTCACTCTTTGACGGGGTCTATATGCATCAGAAATGCATGGACACGAGTGGTACCAGAATCACGAATTGCCCGATCACTGAGGCCGGACGATGACGACGCCAACGCTGGACGACCTCGACAGCGTCGGGTCGAAACGATCCGAACTCCTCAGACAGGCGGGGTTCGAGTCAGTAGACAAACTGATTGGCGCCTCGATGGCCGACCTGACCGCCATCGACGGCATCGGCGAGTCGACGGCGACGGACATCATCACGTCGGCGACAGTGGTGCTCGACGAGAGCGGACCGGCCGCCGCCGTCGAGCCGTCGGCGACGGCCCACACACTGTCCACCGAAAATCGGATTGATGCCCAGACCTACGTCGCGGAACCGTATCGCGGCTTCGAGGTCAAGCCGACGCGCGAGGTGGTCGACGTGACTAATGAGCCAGACCGCGAAGACGCCACCCGGACCGACCGCGAGAAACCTGTGAAGACGGAGTCCGGACGGACGGAAGCCGGGACTGATCGCAAGAAGCGGTCGGCAGGGTCCCGCGACGCGTCGGCGGCCGTCGACGACGGCCGACTGGTGTCGCTGGCGAGCGACCTGCTCGATGCCTCGACCGATGAGGACGGTCGGATCGGCTGGGAACCCCTCCGCGCGAGCGACTTCGACGCGAACGTTCGGCTCGGAATTGCACCCGCCGAGGCCTTCGACGTGTCCCGGATGACGGCGCTCTCGGACATGGGATACGACGACGAAAGGATCGAACGGGTCGCCGCGATGGAGCAGGCGCTCCGCTCGTGGGTCGCCGACGAGCCAGATCGCGGTGCCCGATTGCTGACGGATCGGACGGGGGCGCTGGCCGATGCGGCCGCGGCCGCGGACCAACCGATCAATCCGTCCGTCGTCGCGGACTCGTTTGGCGGCCGAGCCACCGAGTCCGGGCTGCTGGGCGTCGGGCTCCAGACGCTGACCGTGGAACTCTCGAAGGGGAGTCGCTGATGCAGCCACCGTACGACACCGGCGACTTCGACCTCGTGGTCCAGGTCAGTGAGCGGGAGTTTAACGACCAGCTCGCGGCGATGTACGCGGGGAGCGACTCCATCCTGCCGACGCAGGTGCGCCAGACGTTCTCGATGCTGGGCAACGAGGGCGAGGTGAACTTCCTGTTCGACACGCCGTGGGTGCACCTGGGGACCGACCCCCAGCACCGTCAGGCGGTCGCCCGGTACGACTGGAAGGTCAGCGACGCCGCGCTGAACGTCGAATCGACCGAGCAGATCTCGCTGTTCCTCCCGTTCAGCGAGGCGTTCGTCGACATCGGGAACAACGTGGACGCGGCCGATGTCGACGGCTGCGTGATGGTCCAGCACAGCGTCGAGACGTGGACGCCGGACGGCGACTCAGACACCCGAGAGATCGGACTCAGCTTCACCGACGAGGAGGTCGAACGCGTCGAGGTGGGGTTCACGCCGGAAACCGTGACGCGGCTCGAAGACGCCAATCCCCTGCTCCCGGCGCTGCTCCGCGGTGTCCTCCAGGACGAAGTCGAGACGATGCTGATCGACGACGTCGAGCGGATCGCCCTCTCGCCGGAGCCCTTCGAGGTCGCCGAAGACGATGACCCACTGACACCGGCCGGCGTCGAACCACTCTTGTTGCGCACCGGCGAGCGAGCGCTCGCGTTCGCCCTGCCGACGCGGTCCGCGACGACCGGTGACGTCGACGCGGTGGGCGGCCCGAACACGAGTGCGGGGAGCCCGGTCGCGATCTTGTTCGACAGCGAGACGCTGCTGGGTGACGTGATCCGCCCCGAAATCGCAGCCGGCATGGACGCGTCCGTGGACGCCTTCGAGCGGCCCTGTCGGCTCACCGGGAGCGTCGACCTCGACACGTCCGGCGCGGCCGAACTGGACGACCTCAATCTGAACTCCCTGCGCGCACGGATTCACGACGGTCACATCCGGATCGACGGCAGCTTCGACGGTGACGGCTCGGCGAAGGGCTTCCCGTTCACCGTCGACGGCGACTTCCGGATCCGGGTATATCTCGAACTCAACGACGAGGGCGAATTCGACGTGCGCGTCGAGTCCGAGGACCCGGACGTCGACGTCGACTTCCCGGCGTGGGTGTACGTCGTCGCTGGGGGACTGGGCCTCATCACCGGCGGTATCGCTGGCGCGGCCGTCGGCGCGACGCTCGTGCTCGTGGCAGAGACCGTCGCCGATGCCGTAGCTGACTCCATTGGCGGTGAGGTCCTCGCCGAACAACTGGGCGCTGTCGGTGACGTGTCGGTGCCCCTGGGGCCGGCGGCCGAGGGCTTCGAGTTGACCGAGGTTGACCTGACCGAGGGCGCGCTCGCGCTGGGCGGTCGGCCGGTCACCGACGCGGGGATTCCCGTCGCCGCCAGGGCGATCGATCAGACGCTGCCGTCCGGGACGACCGTCGACCTGGACACGGGCGACACCTACACCGGCTCCGAGCCGGCCGGCGTCGACGTCGCGTGGGGCCAGGGGACTGACGGCGTGGGCATCTACGCGCGGTCGGGCGCCGACATCGCGCCGCTCGGCGGCCAGTCGTTCCGAACGCTGACCGTGGTCGACGTCGAACAGGCCGATTTCGAGGGATCGCCGTACGGATCGATGCTCCCCGCCAGTTTCGTGCCAGTGCGACCGGCCGCCTGGTTCCCGGTCGGTTCCTCGCTGACGTTCGCCGTCCGGACCAGCGAGCACCGGTTCACGAAGTGTGAGGTGTTCCGACTGCCGAACGGGCGGCTTGAACTCGACTACGTGACCTACGACCGGCCGATGCCGGGCGTCGACGTCCTCGTCGAGTCGGCGATTACCGAACGCGAGCAGGTCGCCGAGGGGACCGACAGATGGGTCGGTGCCAGTTGCGCCGGGAGCTTCAGGTACGACGGATCCCGGTACGGTGGCGGGGTCCGCACGGAGTCACACGCGAACGAGTACACGATCGACGACGTCGCGCAGTCGGTGACGGCGACCGCCGAGCCGACGCGACTCGCCACACCGATCCGCAGCATCGCGTGGACCCTCGACGGGACGTCGGTCTCGGGATCGGGAACAATCACCATCGACAGCGACCACGAGGTCGAGTACGCCGTCGACGGCAACGAAATCACGCTGGAGACGGCACTCGGCGAAGACCTCAACGTCGTCGCCGAGGCTACAATAGTCGACGACCGCGGGGTCGCCGCCGCGGGCGACGAGTACATCTCGCTCGACGGGATGATCAAGGAAGGTGGCCGGTCGCAGGCCGACATCGAACAGATCGCGGAAACCCTCAAGGAGTGTGGCCGGATGCGGCGTCGTCCTCCTATCCGCCGACCCGGCGTGCGACCCGATCCGCTCCCGCCGTGGGCAGGAGTCGATGGGGTTGGCGGCGATGTGGTCCTGCCGGAGGCCATCGAGCACGAAACCGTCGAGGAAGCCTCCCTGGGCGACACACTCGAGCAGTCGTTCGCGGGTGCTAGCCGGCTGGACGCATTGGGGCACGGGACTGAGCAAATCGAGCAGGCCCTGCGCCGCGGACGAGAACGACGGGGCTAATCCGTCTCAGTCCGCGGGTCAGACGGTACTCGATCCGGGGTGGATCGCAGTCGACGAACCCCGCTTTTGTCCTACATGATCGACGACTGCACCCGGTGGTATCGACGGTATCGAACCGCTGCGTACCGAGGCATCGTCAGATTCCCGACTCGGAGACACGTTTGCCACGGAAATTTAAGAAGGCTGCTCACCCGTATGCTTCCACAGGGCCTTGTTTAAACGTCTATACTCTTCAGGTAGAGGGACTATTATCCTCCTCTTGCTAGTCAAATTTATTACCGATAGTCACAGCATCTGTAGTTACTGACCCAATCTGCAGATTGCGACCGCTCGCCCGTGACCGATTCGCGCGCTGTATCTTCCACGCAAGTCTTATCAAAAATATGAGGTTTTCAATCGTAGTGCTCGATCTCGTTGCCGAGCAGGACACGGTGGGTGTCCGAGTCGTGGACGCGCAACTGGCGTTCGTAGCCATCGTCAACGTGGGGGCCGGCGAGGGCGAGGACGAACCACCCCGAGTCGGGTGAGCCTCGCGTGGCTTCGAGAACACGATAGACACGGCCGGTGTCCTCGTCAAGGAAGTACACAGTCGGCGGGTTCTCGCGGTCGATATTGTGGGCTTTCGAGAGCGTCTGGAGAACGCACTCGTCGTCGAATTGATCGCGAAAATCAGCGAACGTATCGGGAGCAGTGCCTGTGTCAGTGTTCGTTCTGTTCGCACTTGAGTCTGTATTTGCGTCTGGGTCAGTGTTCTGGGTCATAGGTTCGGGAGATTGCATAGTTTCGGCTCTTGATCATCCGGGTGGCCCGCGCGCGGATTCGAGAATCCCGAGGATGTCTGGGTCGTGCTTGTCGTGGAAGGCATCGAGGACATCCCACTGCCACTGGAAGTGACCAGGATCGCCGAGTTGCTTGACGCCGAGGCCCTGCGTACGGGCGAAGTGTTCGAGGTCGATACAGCGGATAGAAGAGACGTCACCACCCTCACCAGGCGGAACGTTGGTGGCTTCGGGAAGCGGGGTCTCGATCCAGGCGTCGAAACACGCGTCGTTCGAGGACGTGACTACGACACCGTCGGTCGCCCCAGCAAAGAGTTCGGTGGTTATTCGACCGAGATTCTGATAGACCCCAGCGGGGATCGCGAGGAGGTTGCGCTCGTGGTCGGTGGTGGCGTCAGTTCGGATCTCTCGGGGATGGCCCCGGACGAGCCACTGTTCGTCGTCGTTGAGCCACGCACCCCGGGTGAGGCGGTCGATGGCAGCGTCGAGGTGGTCGTGCGTGCGGTACGTGAGATAACCGGAGATTCGAGCGTAAAAGCTCATGGTTGGAGGATAGGAGAGAGGAGCAAGCTTGGGCAAGTGTCGTGAGGAACGTTTCGAGCCGACTGCTCATCCCAGCTGGATGTGGTCAATTTCTCCATCGGGGTCGACGCGGTACTGGTAGCCGACGTGGGGGAATCGACATTTCTCGTAGCCGACAGTCTGGATGACAAAGGGCTCGGTGAGGAACGGCGAGAGTTCGCGAAGGAAGTCCTCGGTGTGCTCACCGGCGTAGTCCCAAAGGAGTTCCTCGGTTTCGTCGTTGATGACGACCTCGCGTTCGTCTTCATCGAGATTGTCGTCGAGGTCCTCAAGGACGGCCTCGCGAACGGTCGGCCGATGCGTCGGGGAGAACGAGGCATATCCGTAGAGCGTGAGGTGCGGCGGGTCTGCCTCACCGGTATCGGGATCACGTTCGGGAACCGCAATCTTCACCGTGATGTCGTCGAATGAGCCCGTGCCGATGAGCCATTCGTCGAGAAACTCGCGGAGTTCATCGACCTGAGTGGGGTCGATAGTCGGTGCGTTCGAGGCGGTGCTGAGCTGGAGTGTAGCCATTTCGTGTTGAACCCTCCACCATTTCAGGGGAGCACAAACAGGGGGGTCAATAGTTCTGTCACAGTACCCTTAGCCGTCACTAATTTTTTGACTATCGGCTTGCCTCGCGTCGATATCGAACCGATCTATCCACCGCGCGACGATGGTCGCACCGCAGCCGCGGTGTTCACCGATTGCCTCTCCGGAGAGAGATTTCTCCCAGTGTAGTTCGTACAGGAGATTCGGATTGCGTCACGGGGCCTCAGAGTAGTCGTGAGACCGGGGTTCGATTCTATGCCGTCTCAACCAGGAGAGTGCCGTGTTCTGCGCACAGCCCATCCGCTTTTCGGCGACTTGTTCGACAGAGAGGGAGTTCTCGGCGCAGAGTTCGCATAAATACTGCTCATCACCGGAGATCGGGTTGCGAGTGATTTTTTGCGACTACGCTCGTCTCAGGTACGATTCCACACAAAGCTTACACCGAAACATAACTCTACAGCCAGTTGGAGGGGAATTGTCACACGCTCCCTTCCTTCTCCTGATAACCTACGATACTCCGAAACACGGGCAATGTCCGGAGTGTGATGAGAACATTTCTGCTGCACACGTCTTGGTTGAATATGAGTAAAACAACGGAATGACTGGTATCTGGGCAGAGTGTCCCATCTGCGACGATGTCGTGAGTCCCGAGGGAATTCTGAGCAACGACACGACAGCAGAGTCAAGTGTTCTGCACTATTACGCTGCCAGGAGGCCGACTAATGAAGATTTCTGAAGAACTCCAATGTCTGTTTTCAGCTTCGATTGAGGAACAGGACGGGTCGTACGTGATCGACGTTCCAGAGCGCGAGCTACAACTGGGTGATCTACAGCAAGGAGAAACATATCGCGTCGCACTCGTGTCTTCCCCGACACAGAGCGAGCCAGAACAGAGCGAACAGGCTGAAACGAGATCACAGTCCCAGCGTGAGCCACAGGAACCACCAGTTGAGGAAAGTGAGACTCGAGAAGTCGAGATTGAGGACATCGGCGAACAGGGTGATGGCATCACTCGGGTCGAACGTGGTTTCGTCGTGATCGTCCCGGATACGAAAGAGAGTGAGCGAGTGAAAATTGAGATTACCGATGTACGGCAAAACGTCGCTTTCGCCGAGGTCGTCGAACGGTTGAGTTACTACGAGTAATTCCTCGATTTTCGGTGCGAGAAGAGGACGAACAGACACTCGCAGTTATTGTACGAATAGGTTTTCCGTAGAGTCAAACTGCACTTACAGCTCAGGGAAGGTGGATTTCGACGGGGAGGAACGAACGACGGAGTGGGGCGGGGTGAAAGCCCTCCCGCGAGAGTTGTGCGACCACGTTAGTGACGGTTGTGGAGTCGGAAGTCAGGCTACTCGGGTCGCGTTCTGGTTCGGATTCGAGGTTACGGAGAATCGAGGAGAAAGCCTCGCGCTTCAGCGCGGGGATGAAGCCGACACTTCCTTTCACACTCCACGGTCGATGGCACAGCTGGATATTCCACGCTACTTCCAATCCAATCCCTCAAGTAATTCTGTCTACATCGGTTACGTATGGCGATACAGGTCGTCACCCGCACCTACACTGCTTCCATACGGAATCAGTCTCGGGTGCAGGACGATCTTGATTCGCTCGGGTTCGCCGCCTCGAAACTCTGGAACGTCGGACGGTGGACATGTAGTCGCATCTGGGATGAAATCGATCACATCCCGAACCACAACGAACTCACCACGTACCTCAAAACCCACGAACGCTATGATGACCTGCATTCGCAGTCAAGTCAGCGAGTCCTCCAAGAACTCGCTGAGGCGTTCAACGGCTGGTACGGCAAACGACGTAACGGAGATACACGAGCGAACCCGCCCGGCTACCGCAAACACAGCGACGAACACCCGCGTTCAACGGTGACGTTCAAAGCCGCTGGCTTCAAACTCGACACCCAGTACAACCGTGTTCGACTCTCAAAGGGGTCAAACCTCAAAGAATATTGGTCGGACTTCATTCTCTGTAAATACCAGACCCGCCCCGGCGTTGACCTCTCCACTGTGGAGAACATCCAACAGGTTCGGGCTGTCTGGACGGAGGACGAGTGGGAACTACACTTTGTTTGTAAGGTCGAGATTGACGTGGCTGAAGCCCCCGGTGAAAAGACGGTGGGTGTTGATTTCGGTATCAACAACTTTGCTGCACTCGCCTACGAAGACGGCCACGCTGAGCTATACCCGCTGACCTGTCTGAAGCAGGACGACTACTACTTCAGCAAGCGGATCGCTCAGTGTGACGACTCGAACTCTGTGCAGGCCACGCAGCTAAACCACAAGAAGTCGGCTCGTCGCACTCACTACTTCCACACGCTCTCGAAACACATCGTTCAGCGATGTGTCGAGCAGAGAGTCGGAACCATCGTGATTGGTGACCTCTCCGGCATCCGCGAGGATGAGGAGAATGGCGAGTCGAAAAACTGGGGCAGACACGGTAATCTTGATCTCCATTCGTGGGCGTTCGACCGATTCACCGACCTGCTCGAATACAAGGCCGAGATGGAGGGCATCGCGGTAGAAGCAGTACCCGAGCGAGATACATCGAAATCGTGTTCGTGTTGTGGTCGCAAGTGCGACGCGAATCGTGTTGAACGTGGGCTGTACATCTGCGATGAGTGTGGGATGGTGGCGAACGCAGATGTGAACGGTGCGGAGAACATTCGACAGAAAGTAACTCCGAGTCCCGCTACGAATGGCGGAGATAGGAGTAACGGCTGGTTGGCACAGCCATCTACGCTCCTGTTTGACACGAAAACTGGTGCGTTCGCACCTCAAGAACAGGTAACGTCGTAAACCACAATATCCCAACCCAGCGGTGCGGTGCCGTGGGAATCCTCGTGCTTCAGCGCGGGAGGATGTCAAGGCTAGTTCTGCGGATTTTGTGTTGCTTGACATTTTCTGGAAGTGGCGCGATTGCTGTCGCTGGCTGGAATGGTTCGACTGGGTGAACGAGACTAGATAGAAGATGAGATTCGAGTGGGAGTGCCCAGAGGATGGCTGCTGGAGCAGCACCCAGGATGTTTGCTCCTCCTCCGATTCCCCTCACCCCCTTGGGGGAATCAAAACACAGGTATTGGTGGCCAATCGCGATTCACCGGACTTCATCGAGGTTGATGGTTTCCTCGGCACTGATCCAGCCGCCGACGTTCCCGCGCTCGATGAGCGCCCAGGTGCCGTCGATGAGCCTGACGAACCGCATCGTTCTTGGAAGGGGACCGGGTCCCGACGGGTACGGGTTGAACTCGTTCTTGTCGTCGGTGACGGGCCGGCTGGGATCTTCGCCGTCGACGATGTCAAGATGGAAGTCGACATCGTCGTCGCCGGTGAGTTCCTCGTTCGTGGGTGGTTGACTGTGACTGTTCGTCGGACCGTGGTCGGAGTTGTTGGTTGACATCGTTCTATTGGAATAGTGAGACTGGATGCGCGGAGTGCGGTGCTGCCTCTGCCGACTAGCTATCTTCGCGCCACCGCTGGCCGCAACTCACACATGAGAGGAGTCTCGTCGGTGGTTCGTCGATGGACCGGAGTTGGACGAGACGATATTGCGCTCGATCATGAGCACACTCTGGACACCGGCACGTCGTCGTTGGAAGTCCAAGACCCGGCCTGTCGTCGCTCGCCACGGCAGTCTCCGAGGTGTCGGGGGTTGCAACGCCAATGAGTACGCTCTCGTTCGTGTCGTCCGCTGTCTCCGTCTCTACCTCTCCCTCCTTGTCGTCATCAAGGGCGGTTCCGAAAAGGTCGAGGTCACGGATAAGCGCCCAGAGACGACGCTTACCTTGGGGAACGGGAGTAACGGGAACAGGCGTGGATTCGGGACGGCCCGTCGAGACGACCTCCCTGATGGCCGCGCCGATCTCGTCCTCTTCGGCGTCAAGGTCAACGATAATGGAGACCACGTTCGCTTGTTCGCGCCACCAAGTTGGGAGTGGTATCTTGCTATCGTCCTCGTCGAATATCTCGGTGGCTTTGAGCCATTCGAGGGCGTCCAGCTTCTCGCCCTTCTCTTGGTCGAGTCTGTCGACGGGAGCATGCACGGGACGGGAGACTTCTTCGACGCCGGGAGCGCCCAAGGGGGGAATCGTACACGCGCTGTGCACTTGGAAGGGCTGTTCGATGCCCTGTTCGCGGTGACGCTTGGCGTATTTCTCCCAGTCGACGTTCGGGATGTCGCCTCTGGGAGCGGGTCCGTCGCCACGCTCGAGAACTTCGATATGCGTCTCGGAGTCAGCGGCGAGAGTGGCCTGTCCCTGGTACTTCCCGACTTTCCCGGCACGAATCCGAACGAGATCGCCTTCGTGGAGGATGACACCCTGTTGAGAGCGTGTCCACACGGTGAATTTGATGGTATCGCCGGCGTCGTCTTTGATGAGGCCGACCTGCTGTTGGCTCCCTGATTTGGGTTGCCAGAGGGTCGTGACTTCGCCCTGGATGTCAGCCTCGGCGTTGTACTTCGAGGGGATAATCGGCACGGACGAGATAGGTTGGATGACGCTCGCCTCCTGATAGAGCTGGTCCAACGTGTTGGACTGAGCGGTGAAGACGTCCTGACCGCTCCGGACTTTGCGTGCGAGCAGGTGTCGGAGTACTTCGTCACCGGGGCCGGTGATAAGGTGGTCTTCGATTCGAGCAGCGGCCTCGCGGACAGCCTCAGCCTCGTTGTCGTCGATATCTTCGAATGCGTTGTTGCGGATGATTCCCTCCCCGAGGACGCGCTCGTTGCGCTTGGACTGGCGTTCCTCGCGCTCTTCGACGAGCTCCTTACGGCATCGTGTCTCGCGGTCGATGCCGACCACGTGGGCGGCCAAGGCCTTCTCGCGCTGGCGTTTGCGTTCCTCACGGAGTCCGTGCAGGCGTTCCTGGGCTTCGAGTGGGAGTCCAGTGAGGTCCTCGTCGGCGAGGTCGATAGGATCGACGTCGCGACCTTCGGTAGTGCGAAGGCTCGCACCGATCCAGTATGCGTCGAGTTCGTAGTTTCCATTTCCTTCGATTTCGAGGCCGAACTCGTCGTATTCGGGCTCACGACGGGCAGCCATCATGAGCTCGCCAGCGTTCTCGAGGCGGATGCCGAGGCAGTCGCTTTCGAGGTGCGGTGACTCGTAGAGGCCGCGCATGGTGAGTTCGTCGAACCGGTCGTCCTGTTCGACGTCGCCGTTCGTGAGTTGGTCGTCTCCGTTGTGGTAGTACGTCATCTGGTAGTCACTCTATCTGGGTGAGGTCTGAGCCGGCAGCGGCGCTGCTGGCGACCCTCTCTCACTCCCTCAACCCCATTTGGGGTCCAAAACTGAGCGCGAGCTAGCCGATCGCGTCTATACTAAGTAATCGCGAACATCGAGTCAGCTGTAGAGGGGCAGGACGTCCGAAAAGAGGTGGTCGATGATTTCCCACAATCGGAGCGACGGCGTTTCATGTTCGAACGAGAAGGGTTGGTAATCAGTCTCGCCCTCGTCGGTGTACTGGAAGTGCGCGGGACCGAGATCGGGATGGTCTTCGTCCTGATGCCAGCCAGCATGGAAGCCCGTATTCGGGTCGCTATAGTTGACGCGGAACCAGTCGTCGCGGGTCTGGCGATACCAGGTGATGGTGAGTGTCGGCGATTCTGGACCTGTCTCGATGTCGAGGCGATTGGGATCGAACGTCGCTTCGAGTTGCTCGGCTTTTGCCCGGTCGGGGAGGAACTCAACACGACTGATTTCAGGTACACGGTCAAGTACGTCTCGTTTGAGTTGATAGTACAGGTTCGCGTTGGGATCGCCGCCGAGATGTGGGACCCCCATGGACTAGTCGCTGGCCTCTACAAACGCCGCACTGGAGCTCAGGAAGTCCCACTCGCGAACGGCGAATCTGACAATCTTGAGCCGGCCTTCGAGGTGTTCCCAGGTTCGAGCGATGTCTCGGCGTTCAGCTTCTTCGTCGGAACTGAGGTCAGCATCGGCGATAGTCGCTCGAAGTTCGTTCGGAGAGGAGACATCGTACATTGATTTCCACTCCTGGATCCGGGTTTTTATCTCGCCGAGGCGGTCGGTCAATTCCTCGACGGAGCCTGCGTCGTCACAGAGCGCCATCGCCTCGCGCATTGCCTGATGACGATAGTCGGGGCGGTAGGTCGTATGCTGACCGTCGTCATCACGGCGAATGACGCCATTATCGACGAGGCGTTCAAGGACGCGTTTTGTAGGTTCGTAGGACCAATCGGCTTCGGAGGCGATCCAGTTCGCAGTACGCGGTTCGGTTAGCTGACGGGCGACCATCCGGACGCGATCTTCGCCTGTGGTCAGCTGGGTCACGAGCGGTGGGTTCTGGTCTCCGTCACTGGAGCTGTCGTCGCGGGTCATACCTGCAGATTCGTGTCGTGGCTTAATATAGATAAAGGGTAGTTCGTCCTATATCGAGGGGAATCGTACTGCTACTCGGAGGTCGTTCCTTTCGAAGGGTGTGTACGCTCCCAATCAATTCCGGGAACGGCGAGGATTTTTATCGAGCAGCGATGTCTGGAGAAAGTGCTTGCGTCAATACCGGGGGCGTGCCCCGGGCGGTGTTCGTTCGCATTCGTCAGGTAGTCGATGAGCGTAAACGGGCGGAATTCCAGGGGTTAACGTCCGAGAACAGACTGCCGTGCTACGAACTGGGTGGCGGTAGCCGATACGATTATATCCACGCCCAGAGTAGGGATGAGTGAGCCTTGAAAGGCTCATCATAACAACTTGGGAAAGGCGATCATCGCCTTTCCACCTCCACACTTCCTGAGCGATAGCGCCGCCGGATAGCAGTTTGCGAGTGCTGACTGGGAGTCGATGCACACGGGCCACGTGCTTGGTGCTACGAGACGTGGGCGATCTAGTTGGTGGCTCTGTTGGAGAGGGGCGGTTTTTGCGGGGTTTTCCACAGAAAACCGCGTTACTGCGCGGGGATAGGCGCGATAAAGTTATGAGCGGTTCGAGCGTCTATGCGAATGGAAAGCACGGTCGCTTTCCCAAGTTGTTATGAGTGGAAACACCGACAGTGTCCACCTCTCTGAGGATGGTCACGAGAAGAACGGTAGAACCGAAATCGAATATGAGAACCCGACCCACATCGCCCGTCGCTACGATGGGTGGTTCGCCGATCTCCGTTCCCTCGATCGCGAGGAACACCGTCGCCTGGACGGTAACGTGGAGTCGCCGACTATCCGCTGGCACGCCGGCCTCGATGAGCCAGAGCGTCGCCTCGATGCGGACGACGTGGAGTCGCAAGGCGCAATATCCGAATTCACGTCTGGCTCCGAACACGAGTTCGAGACTGACAAGCACGAGAGCGAGAGTTCCGATGATTACTACGGCTGGTACAACGACCAACCGATGGTCCCATCCCGTAGTGACGAGCGGAGGGCTGAAATGAACGCGAGAGGCCGTCCGGCTGACGCGATCTCTGAACCCGACGCTCTCTCGACTGGCGAGTACATCTACATGGGCCACGACCGCCTGACCGACCCAACTGGCGATCAGTTGACGGGCACAGCGTCTGGTCTTGAAGAGTACATCCCCACGAGTTCGTCTACTGCCCCCGTACAGTTGGGACAGAAGCTCGAACCTGTCGAGACCCTCGACCTGGACACTCAACGGCTTCGTGAGCTGAAGATCATCCCCAACGATGAACAGACGCCTCGCGAATCAGAAGGTGTCACGACGTCCGAATTAGAAGTGCTGCTTCCCTATGGCGAAGTTGCCTCCCTTCGGAGCGTCGTGCCGAACCCCGAGGACTACTCTCGGTCGTCGATAGCCGGAATCGAATTCCGCCTAGCGTTGGATGAAGAGCTCAAGCGGAGCTCTCATGGTATCGACGAAAACGGTCACATGACGGGTGTGGCTGCTCTCTTGAATCAACACACAGACCTCCTTGCTCGTTTCCGCACGGAACACGATCGCACGCTTCCTGAGCGACGGGATCGGAACCGGCGGAGCTTCGAACAACGGTTCAAACAGCAGATCTACGACCGTGCTGCTCCGTTGCGCGAGCTGGGTAAGGAAGATCCCGATCTTCGTGAAGAAATTCTTGCCGAGACACGCAGACTGCTTGGCGGGAATGCACTGCACGAAATTCGGAAACCACCGGTCACTGTCGCTTCCCAACTTGCACGCCGTGTGCAGGCTGGGACGGACATCACGACCGCGTTCCTTTCGCTTGTCGAAGAGGAGCAGACCGACCCGAGAAACGTCATCAGGATCAACGCGATTTTGAAGGCGAATCTCGCGTCCTCGAAAGGCTATGTCACGACACAGGGCGTCGTGAAGAAAATCTACTATCCACCAGTTCCTAGCCTGAAGTTTGCTATGATCCTGAAGGATGGTAACCGCCGTGAGGACGAGGTCCGCGTTTCTGTTTGGGAGTCCAGCGAATACGAAGAGACTGCGTCAACGGCTGACCCCGGCGATGTCGATGGCGAAGTCCTGATCTCGAAGAAGATCTTCATCGAACCGAACGAAGGCGACGTTGTGCGGCTGGTGGATTTCAAGCTTCCACGGGAGAGATCCAAGCAGACGTATCAAGGTCAACCGAAGCTCGATTCACGATGGGCATCTGAAATCGAGATTGTCGAACGCGCTCCTGTCAAGTCATCCGATCAGACGTCGACGACTGCCAGACCACAACGTGTTGGTCGTTCGTTGAGTCCGTCAGATGATGGTGAACCAGTTCCCCGGAGTGAGGCTGCGAATTTCGACGGTGAAGTTTGTATCTCCTGGCCCGAGCCAGCGATGACTGCTGACTTTATCACCGATGAGCTCACCCGCATTGCCCAGACTGGTGATGCTGTATGAGTACACGCGTAGTGCGTACTCCTCGGTATGGATTCGATGACGGAATACCGTCTCCGTACTGTCACCCCGAAATGTAACGAACCCTAACAACAACCCGAGTTCCCAGACGAACTCAGAAAACTAAATCTTCCTTTTGCCAAACCACAGAGCAAGTGGTCTTGCTGCCGGTCGCAACCTCACAATCATCCATGTTCGGAGTCCCGAAGCGACGTGGAATAATGTGGAGGATGTGACGAGTGTGACGGATGTGACGCTACATTGAATGTGAACGGCAAATCGATTTATACTGCTACAGCGTTGGGTGCGGTACGGTTGCAAGCCGGGATGCTCAGATATTCCGCCTGCTGACGCGACCGGCCATAACACTCTCCAACAGCACGGAATTGGCTCGATTCTGCCCCCGTTGCGGCATTGACGTGGGCGGATTGAGCGGATTCTGTCTCCACCGATGACACCGAAATCTCCATTGATAGCGAATGGCAGACGGCGATACACAGTTGATACTCACGTAACTGGTCGGCGATCGCGATGACGAGTTGGCGCAGCGACGACGAGACAGGTGACGATGAGCAGTGGTACGAAGTTCAGTTGTCGGTCCCGTGGGTCGTCCCCGGCGTGAAGAGCGTTCAGGATGCAATCAATATTGCAGTTGCACAAGTCGGTGAGCGGACGAAGTCAACAGAAGCACGGTCGTCGGAGATCCTTGTTCAAGATGTTGGCTGTCCCTCCTGTGGGTATGAAATGGAGGCGGCGCTCTGTACGACGGATTTTGCGCTGGTCGTACTGACTGTTATCGTCGAGATGTTGGCAGAGTCTCACGAGGAGAGCGAGCGTGTCGCGAAGCGCGAGTTGGGCGTCCGCATGAAGGACATCCCGCTCACGGTGTTGGAGACGCGACCGGTTGACGAAGCGGATGAAAAGCCAGAAATGAACTTCGCGGATCTTGGTCGCGACGTCCAATCCAGAAGCGAAACAAAGCAAACGCAAGGATAATTGCTACAAGAACACCCCCCGGAGTGTGAATGGAATCCTTGATCGACACCCCTCGGTGTGAATGGGTGAATAGATGACGAATTGATATAACCACACCCCCACACCCCTCAGTGTGAATGGTGTACCACCGCTCATACCAGGTTTAATCTTTCGTGATCAACGTCAGTACGGTCACGACTGGTAGTCTCCCTTCGCTTCGCTCAGCCATCGGCTGCGGCGTAACCGCCTCGCCTTGTAGAACTACTCTACTCGGAGGGCTGTTTATGCCGGAATATAATAAAATTAACTACTAGTGCGGTAGCGGTGCGGTTGTCGGTGCAGTTGAACACACTGGACAGACAACACAGCAACAAATACCGCCCGGTGGTAAGGATATCTTTAGGTACAGACGGTCTAGAGGGCGTTCGCGACATTACTGCCGTGTGTTCTCTTTCCGGTTAGACTGAGGAACGAGTGTTAATTTAGTATCACTGTGTCCTATGGTGGACCATTCACACCGAGGGGTGTGGGAGGTATCACCCCATCAGCTCTTGGAGTTCTGGTGTCGAATTAATCAGCCCTCTCCGGGTGCTTTCTACTTCACCCTGTAACGAGTATGATCTGAACTTCCCGTCATCTCCGCCCTCTTTCTTCTTCGACTCGAGAACACCCGTTGTCACGTGTTTATTTAACAGCTCGAGAGCACGATTGTATCCTTTCGGCTCAACACGGACATCTTTCGCGACTGTTTCGTACACTTGATGTATTTCTGAAGTTCGAAACCATTCTTTCTCCGGGTTGTTCCGATCAAGTCGAGTAAGTGCAAACAGGAGTAGCTTCCCTGATAATGGTGTTCCCTTGACCATTTCCATGAATAGTTCTACTTCAACGAGCTCGTCAGCTTCAGAGACGTGGTCCGCCGTGACGATCTCGCCACCCTCTTCGTCGGCAACCTCACCAGCGTTTCGTAACAACCGAACTGCACGGCGGGCGTCACCGTGTTCATCGGCCGCGAGCTCGGCCACTTTCGAGATCACATCATCTTCCAGTACTTTTTGGTAAAATGCGTCACGGCGATTATCCAGAATAGAGACAAGCTGATCCTCCTCGTAGGGTGTGAATGTCCAGTGCTTGGGCTGAAGCGTTGATTGAGCCCTTGAATCAATATCCCCTTTGAATTCAATATCGTTTGAAATGCCGATCGTCACCACAGGGAAGTTAACATCATCTTTCGATTTGGCCCTCGACAGTGTGTAGAGAATCTCGTTGATTTCGCCGTGTTTATCGATCTCGTCGATTATAACAACAAGCCCACCCGGAAACTCTCTTTCAACAATAGGCCATAGTTTCTTGTCACGATAATGTTCCGCTGATAGACCCAGAGATGGGACGTCGACTGGATCGTTGGCTTTGGCATTCACTTGTTCTGCTATCTTACGAAAAGTAGAGGTGTATGTCGATATTGGATCTGGATTAACATACGCCGTAACAATAGACCCATCAGTCCCTTCTGTCGTTGCCTCGAGGCGCTCACAGACGTGCCTAGCGACCAGTGTCTTCCCGGTCCCTGTCTCCCCCCACATCACGATGTTGTCCGGAACATCGTCCGTCCTCATCTTACGGAGATTCTTCGCCAAGGATTTTATTTTATCATCACGTCCGACGATCCGATTCGCATCTGGGACATTATCTATTTCGAGCAGCCACGGTTTCTCAAAGATTTTTGATTTATATTCGTCGCTCTGATCGTCGACACTCAAAATCTCGTCAACAGTTGTCTGGGTTGTATTGTTATCCGTCATATTGAGGACATCCGATCCCATTCACATAAAGGTAACCGACCCTCGATGTGATAGGCCAATCCATATTCACGTTTTAGAAGAACTGAGAGTGCGGTTCCGTATGTATATAAATTCCGGAAAGTAAAGGATCCCATTCACACTCCGGGGGGCAAACTGGGGATTCCATTCACACCGAGGGGGGTCAAATCGAGGACCCCATTCTCACTCCGGGGTCAAACTGGATATCCCATTCACACCGAGGGGGGTCAAATCGAGGACCCCATTCTCACTCCGGGGTCAAACTGGATATCCCATTCACACCGAGGGGGGTCAAATCGAGGACCCCATTCACACTGAGGGGTGCTGGATAGCGATTAAAGAGAAGAGAAATTTTAGTGTAGAGGATATCATCGACGTTAGTCTCGGAATTCCTCATCGAGGAGGTTGCGCTCGGCGGGATCGCCGTCGTACGTGAACGAGACGAGTTCGTAGAAGTCTTGATTCGTCCGATCCTCAAGATACACGCTGTAGTCCGTGTCCGCGTCGGGTTCGTCATCTTCGCCGTAGCCGAGGACGAGATACTCGGTCTCCGTCTCGTCGACGACGAAGTGAGACCGATCGACAAACCACTTATTCTCGACTCTGTACCAGCCCTCGTCCTTATTGATATGGAAGATGCGGCCGTACTCTGGGTTTCCACCGTTTTTCGAGACTCTGATGGGATACATCGTCGGAACGGCGTACTCGTCGGAACTCTTCCAGTCACCGATATCGACGGCCAGATCGAAGGTAAGGTCGACAAGCCAGACAGGGCCGTGATATTCGGTGTCATCCTCGTATTCGTTAATGATACGGTAGAAATGGTACGGGTCGGAAACCGAGGCGGTGAGCGGGAAGACAGGCTCATCCGAGTCAGGCGTCGGGCTCGAACTCTCCCCACCATCATTCGTCCCGCCACTAGCGCTGGAGCTGGAGCAGCCGGCGAACGCGGTGATTGCTCCAGCGCCGGCGAGCGCACCGGTCTCCTGGAGGAATGACCGGCGACCGAGAGTACTGTTCGAGTGCTGTGCGTCCGCAGAGGTATTGTTGGAGTTCATGATTGGAATGAACGAAATCGACCGAGAACAGCGGTTACGCCGCCTCTCCGATCTCCATCACTCCTCTTCAGGGCCCAATACTCACACGATGCCGAGGAAGGAGCTTGGTGGGTGTTCATAGTCAGAACTAGCAGTGAAACGCAGGCATAACTCTTCGCGAACCACATTCAACTGAAGCGGTAGCGCAGAGTACTCTTCCTCAAGGAGCGACAGAAGGAGCGAGTAGGGGGGAGGAGCGCGTTCATATCGGTTACAAACGCTAAAGCATAGGTAGCCACTTGTCCACATTGAAATTGTGGCAGACGACTACGTGCGTCGGACGGCAATCACTCGTCTCGAAGTTACGGACGTGCAACGCGACCTCCTCGAAGATACTATCACCGAGTGGAAGCGTGGTTGCCAAATCGCCACGGATCTGGCCTGGAGCAAGTGCAACATCAAGAGCGACGTACAGCCCCTCGCCTACGACGACGTGCGCGAACACACCGACCTCGGTAGTCAGCACGCGATTCTCGCCACCCACCAAGCCGCCCAAGCCATAACGGGCTGCATCGAACGCCGATCCAAAGGCAAGAAGACCAGTAAGCCCACGTTCATCGCACCCACGGTGAAGTACGACACCCGGTCAATGACGATGTTCGAGGACGGTACAGTGTCGCTCTCTACAACAGAGAGTCGCGTCCGGTGTGACCTTGCTCTACCCGACGCTGAGGATGGCTACCAACGGCAGTACCTGGACTCCGACGAATGGAGCGTCACGGAAAGTACGCTCACTGCCCGCGACGGCAACTACTTCTTGCATATCGGCTTCCGCCGACATAAGAACGATATCGAACGAAACACCGCCGGGGACGGAACGGTTCTCGGGGTTGACCTCGGTATTGAAAATCTCGCCGTCACAAGTACCGCCACCTTCGTCAGTGGGCGGGAGTTAACGCACGACCTCCGCGAATTCGAGAAAGTACGTGCCGGGCTCCAACAGACAGGTACTCGAAGCGCTCACCGAACGCTCGAACAGTCGAGTGGTCGGGAACTTCGCTACGTCCGTGACGTACTCCATCGAGCGTCGAACGCGATAGTGAACGAAGCATTTCGGTACGAGTGTGACGTGATTGCGTTCGAGGACTTAACCCATATCCGCGAGCGGACGGGTGCGTCGTGGGGTCACAAATGGGCGTTTCGAACGCTGTACGAGCAAGTGGAGTACAAGGCCGAAGCGGAAGGTATCTCGGTGAGGCAGGTGGGGTCGGCTTACACGTCCCAACGGTGCGCTGAGTGTGGGTTCACGGCGGACGAGAATCGCACGTCTCGCAACGACTTCCGGTGTGTGAAGTGCGGGGCGGAGGCGAACGCGGACTACAACGCTGCGAAGAATATCGGTATGCGGTACGTCCGTCGAGGCCAACAGTCGTCTCGGCGGACGGGCGACAGTCAACTCGCCCTGAAGTCCGGAACAGTGACGCCGAGTGGCGGATTCACCGCCTACCCGGATGGGTTTGAGGCCGAATTCATGGACAAGCCCCACCCTCCACGAGCGAACCCCTCAGGGTGAGCGAAGTAGAGTGGGGTAGTTGACTGTAGCCGCCACATTTCACGGTGTGCAGCGGGTGCTCTGACCGCAATTGGTGACGTTGACGGTATCTCCAGACTGAGATGGAGTCGTATGTAAGGCTGAAATCCTACGTTACAGTACGAACGTAGGTGCCGTTTGGTGTTGCGTAGGACAAGAACGGACCGCCGGAACTGACACCCGCTTAAAACTGCTGGCGGATGGTCGAATGGGTACAGAAAGTGACGACGCGAGAGCCAGGTGCGTCGTCAGACGTGGGATTGGCAATACTGGCCGACGTCCAAGGACCACGCTCTCAAGCGTATGGTCGGGTCGGCTGTGACTCTCGACGGGGACTCTGCGATGAGTTCGGTGGCGTTGCCAGATTGCTTTCCAGTGTTGATATGAGTGGACACGGGCAGGACTCGTGCCAAGACTCCGGGAACGGAACCGATGGAAACAGAGTCGAACGGTCGGTGAGGGCTAAACCGATGGAAACAGAGTCGAACGGTCGGTGAGGGCTAGCGATTGATCGTCGTGAGGCCCGCGATCTTCAACGAAGGCAGTGATAAGCCGACCTCATCGATGGGGCGAGCACTAATAGATGGTCGAATCGCCCCCTCACCTCCTTCGGGGGGCAAAAACTGGAAAAAAGAAGCGCCAGAGGGAACCAGAACTGGGTAGAAGCTAGTCAAGAGTCAAGAGCCGATGTAACAGCATACCGCTTGAGACCAGCGAAACCGCAGTCGTGCCGGGGGCACTCGGCAGATTTTCGATGTACAGTGACGCCGTGCCGGAGGGCGACGTTCACCCTAGCCGGACGGGAATATCCCGCGCCGCCCTTACTGGGCGGGAGCTGGCTCCGACTCGATGTCGCTGCCGGCAGGCGCGAGGTCCTCGGCTGTCGCCTGGACTGCCGCTTCGATGGCCGAGGTATCGCTGTTGTAGACGCTGAGAACGGCGTCCGCTGCATCCGATTCACCGCTCTCGAGCGCGCCGAGTCGCGCCCGGGTCGCGTTAATGGTTTCAGCCATCCACGAGTCGCGAATCTCCCCGCCCACCGTCGAGATGTGCTCGGGCTGGATGGAGACGTTCACGCCGGCGTCCGTCTCGTACTGGTGGACCTTGCCGACCACTGCGACGAACGACGGGGTCTCGGCCGAGCGGAGCACAGCCATCGGCTCCTGCTGGTACTGCCCCGCGTAGATGTTCACAACTTCACCACCTGCCATGACGCGCCCCTTCCAGAACTCGGAGTCATCGCCGACATCCGAGGTTTCGATGAGAGCACCGACCACGAGCACGCGGTTAACCGCCTCACCCGAGGGGAGTAGCGTGAACTTTGGCGCACGATCGTCGCCTTCGTCCTCTGGGCGGGTGAACGAGTGGGTCGCCATGTTCAGCTCTTCAGCGAACACGCGCTTGGCGGGTTGGCGCTGCGTGGCGGCGTCTTCGAGGGCTGCGTTACTGAGGCCGGCATTCTCTCCCGAGTAGGAGATCTCCTCGACCTCGTCGACGAGAAAGTACTCGCCGATGACCGGGCCCCGGATGTCGTATGTCCTGCCGATGAGCAACTCACGGAGCTCCGTTTCGACGACGCTGGGATCGAGGGCCTCGGAAGCCATCTCTATGGCGTCATCGAGACTCACTCCGGAGACTGCCTCAGTCATCTCAGCGTTGAACAGCGTGCGGACAGCACGGTTGCCATCGTCAAGGATGGCCTTCAGGCGAAGATCGAACACGCCATCGACATCACCGTGTTCGGAGCAGCGACCGTTCTGAACGACACGCGTGCAGTCCTTGCTGGAGCACCGCTTGATGAGACCCGAACCCTCATCGAGGCCAACGAGCGTCCCAGTGGCACGAATCGACCCGTCCGTGGGTTCGACGGCCTCCTCGGACTCCGTGACACTGCTCGCCTTGTTGAGCGAGATGGAGTACTTGCTCTCGTACTCGTTCGTGACCGCCGAGGTGATGTCGTAGGTGACACCCTCCTCGAGGGTCGGGAGTGAGTCGGTGTTCTTCGCCCAGACAACGAACTTCATTTGGGCCGTTTCGTCGGCGATGAGGCCGACCTGCCGCATGGAATCGGAGTGCGGCTCCCAGAGGTCGACGATCTGCGCCCGGACGTCCACCCATTCCTCGTCACCGAGATCCGAGATATCCTCGAGAGCTATCCGGTCGAAGCCCCGGGAACTGCTGTTACCGGTGCCGACGAAGCCGGCAACCGCCTTGACCCCGTCCGAGAGGTCGCTGGATTCGAGGTCGTGGTCGTCGATGAGGTTACGAACTGTCGTCTCGACCGCCGTCTCGATCGGAACGGAGTACTCCTGCAGGGCCGCGATCCGCTCTTCGATGCCCGATGCGGGGATCTCCACGCCCATCTCGCCGAACTCGCCGCTGATGTCTTCCGCGCGCTGTGCTACGTCAGTGGTAATGTTTGCACACATATTTGTCACTCTCTGAGGGAATTTCTGAGAAACGGCTTCGGGACTGGGCACCCGACCGTCGCGCCTCACCCCACCCGCTCTCCCTCACCCCCTTTGGGGGCTAATACTCACGGGAGACGCAAGCGGGATAACCGGAAAGCGACGATTGGGACATCCCGACCGCCGCCGTATGGACTAATTCGCTCCGAGGTTGAACCCCGGATCTCGGACGAGAATGAACGCAGTCACCGCTGGGCCCCTCTCTGACTTCCCTCACCCCCCTTTGGGGACCAAAACTCACGCTGCGAGGAGCTGGGGAACCCGAGAGAATAGAGGCACTTTTCGCGTCCGAGTCAATAATAGCCGATAATCCGGAAATATATACCTCGCACAAATATCGTCAGCGTGTGAAGCAGTTCAAATATAAAACGGTATGCGCCTTCACCTGCTGATATACGATAACGATGAGGTTATTCGATCTATTCCTATTTGGGTTCCCGGCCATCTTATCAGCAAGCGTCGCACTGTTTGCGTGGCAATATCGGTCAAATCCTGGGGGCACGCCGCTTGTTATCCACGCGCTTGGGTCAGCAGTGTGGATACTCAGCTACGGAGCGGGCACTCGACTCAACAGCCAACTGCTTGCTCCGGGTATGCTGGGCGTTTCGTGGCTTGCCGCGGTTGCAGTGGCTTTCTCTGGGATGTACGTCGCCGTAGAGTACACGGAACGAACGTGGCTCAAACAGCCAGTGGTACTGGGTAGCATTGGGGGCTACCTCTGCTTGGAGGCACTACTGATCTGGCTCAACCCCAGAGGTCTGTTCTACACTCGTGTGCCGACAATCGTTCAAACTGGGACGCCAGTGTATGAGCTCGGCGTCTGGTGGACGGTTCATCTCGTCGTGGTGTTTGCCGCAGCTACTGCTATGCTGGGCATGTTTTTCCAAGTATATCTGAGCGAGAGTGGCGCGTATCGCCAACAGGCCCGCACAGTACTCGTCGGTATTGCAGTCATCTATATCACAGCGATCGTCGAGGTTACTGGACTTGAGCCGTATCCCGACCTGTTGTACAATGCAACGATGGCAGGGAGTACAGTCCTGTCCGTGACGTTCCTCTGGGCCCTATTCCACGCTGACTTTCTGGAGTTGACTCCTATTGCACGTAAGACGTTATTAGAGGATATCGAGGATGCGACGATTGTTCTCGATCATCAGGACCGTCTCGTCTATGCTAATCGGACTGCTCAAGACGTGTTCGATACTGGTCCGGAGTATACAGGTATGTCGGCAGACGACCTTTTCGATTCGATCATCGGTGGACACCCCGATCGGATCATCAATATGAACGACAGCGAGACAGAGATCGCGATCGCGCCTGACGATGAGAGACAGTACTTTACGATGTCAGCGTCGACAGTCGGCGACGACGAGAGAGGCCGTGCGTTCGTGTTCCACGAAATCACGGCACAAAAGCAGTATGAACTACAGATTGAACAGCAACGAGATGATCTTGAGACTCTCAATCAGGTTCTGAGACACGACATACGCAACGACCTCCAACTGATCACAGCGTACGGTGACATACTTGATGATGAGTGTGAAACAGAAAATAAACAACAGTACATAAATATGATAAATAAAAGCGCCAACCACGCTGTTGAACTCACGCAGACGGCGCGGGAGTTATCTGAGGTCATGCTTTCGGACAGCGTCGAAGAACAGCGAGTTACTCTCCAAACGATTCTGACAGACGAAGTTACCGAAGTACAAGCTTCATACCCCAGCGCTACTCTTGTGTTCGGAACAGAGATACCGTCAGTCACCCTTGCAGCAAACGATATGATCTCCTCTGTGTTTCGGAACCTGTTGAAGAACGCTGTTCAGCACAATGACAAGGAGGTGGCCGAGGTGATTGTATCGGCCACCGATCATGAGGATACAGTAACAGTCACAATTGCTGATAATGGTCCTGGCGTCCCTGATGGTCAAAAAGAAACGGTCTTCGGGAAAGGAGAGCGGGGACTGGACAGTTCTGGCACCGGAATAGGACTACACCTCGTTAACACCCTTGTTAGCATACATAATGGTGACGTGTGGATTGAAGATAATGAACCTGAAGGAGCCATATTCAGCGTTGAGCTACCCACAGTTTAAAATCAATAGTGAATGGTCATACCGAGATTGAAACACTGGGTACGATGCCGCCTCCTACAATAACAAACATTTACCAACATAGATCGCACTACTCTGGGTCTGACAGTCCACAGTGAATAACAGACTAGCTAGAACCATACGAACGGACCCGCGTCACATCCTCGACGACTAGAAGCTGTAGTCGTCGCGATCGCGAGCTTCGGCACACGCCTCGCAGAGGATGTCGAATGGCGGCCACCCGGTCAGTCCGTCGGCATCTTCGAGGAGCGTGGTCGGGACCACCCCCGACATCCCACACCCACCGTCACACGACGCCCAGGAATGGCTGACCGCGGCGAACGTCTCGCCATGTGGGTCGTGGTCGGGCTTCCTGAACTCGGGGCCATCGCCGGTCTTGAACTGAACGCTCACGGGTTCTTGCGGCTCAATTTTGGCTTCGGTCGCTGATCCGCTGAAATCGCTGTCGATACGCCGCTCGTCGGGGTTGATGTTGTCGTACATCTCACTTCCCTCACCCCCATTTGGGGTCCAATACTCACGCTGCGAGGAGCGGGGGTACACACGGAACGAACGGCGCGATCAGCCTGCCGGCCGAACAGTTCGGAACAGCGTCGTTAGAGCCTGTCATACAAAACTTCGCACGGTCTGTCTATCCGACTCTTGTCAAGACCCGCGTGCAAGATACAACGCGCGAATCGGCCAGTACCGACTGGTCACGGAGCAGGGTCGTATTCGTGTGTCGCCGTCCAGTAGGCACCGAGACGGTCGATCAGCCGGTCAGGGGCTTCCGCAAAGAGCCGCTCGCCAAGGGGCCGGCCTTGACGGTGGAATTCGGACCGCTTCGCAGTGAGTATCTCGTTCAGTATCTCTCTGGTTGCTGGGGCGAACAGTTCCTCGTCGTGCATCACCATTTCGAACTCCGCGAGGTCGTTCTCGTAGCCGATGATATCGGACAGCTGTTTGAGTTCTGCGCGCCGGCGCTTCATCGGGCCGACCCACACACGCCGGAGGAGCCGGGTGTGGTAGCGGTGGTACTTGATCCGCTTTCGCCACTCGTGAAAGCGCTCGAACTCCGGCTCCTCGTACGCCTCACCCATGCGATTCCGGGCCCGCTTGTAGGACTTGCGCAAGCCGCCAGCCACCGCGTCGTACCCCTCCGTCGCGATCGGCAGATTCGGGACGCGGTCTCGTCCCTCGACCAGATCCGCCCGGACCTGCGCCAGTCGTCGCTCAAGATCCTGTTCAGCAGTCATCGTCTCGCGTCGATCGACCAGTGTCGCCCGAATATCGGCGAGCGTCGAGTCGTCCAAGGCGCCGCGCGCCTCGACCGCAGGCCGGAGGTGGTCGTCGAACGTCTCGATAGCCGCGTGAGCGTCGCGAATATCAGAGATTCGCCGGGCCGCATCCCGGTAGTGGACGTTCTCGCGTTTGTACGTGGGCAAGACCGGCCGAACGAGTCGAACGGCCGCTCGGATCTCTTTACACCGCTTGCGAACCTCGTGGACCGTCTCGTGTACGTCGTCGCCCTCGTCGATGTGGTCGATCCCTCGTTCGATCTTGCCGTCGACGATTCGCTTGATTCCGTCCGAGACGTGTTCGTCGGGTTGGAGGGTGTATTCCATGGGTGACTTTGGCTACGAACCGTTATCCTCGGCAATCTCTCTGAGGGCTGTCGCGACAGCTTCGACCTCGAGTGTCGACTCGAAGGCTTCGAACCGGTCAAGCGCCTCGTCGGACCAGTTCGACGTTCGTTGCTGCCTTTCAATGAACCCCTCGAGATAGACTGCCATCTGGTAGGCCTCCTCTGGCGTCGAGTCGGACGAGGTGCTGCCAGGGATGAGAGGCTCCAGATCGTCTTCGTACTCCGCTATGTCGAACGTCCAGGACCCAGAGCTGTCGCGGTACTGGTCGTACCGTCTCGGGAAGTCTGAAGCGTCTGGGCACATAATATGGACGATAGTTTATAGAGCCTATTTAGGCTTATGCAGTCAAATATTCAGGTATGTCAGGTTTTTAGCCGCGTCGTCATGAGCATAGCTGAATCACCCGCCATCAATGCATGACCTCGTGGCGTGATACACTGCTGGGGGTACGACGGCAAATCGTCAAAGGCGGGAATACGACAACTCGCTTCGGCTAAGAGGGTGTCTCGTACTCCGAACGAAGCCGGGTCCGGGCACCGTCACGCGTCTTGAAATACCGACGGTCACCGTCTTGTGTACGGACCGCCCATTCGTACGTCTCGCTGTCGGGATGATACCACTGCTCAGCGTATCTGTCGAAAACCGATGGAGTCTCGCTGTCCGAGTGCCCTTCTTCATCCCCATCGGAGTCGACGGTGGTGGCTGACAAGTCACGGTCGCTTTCGACACCCCCGTCGGGGGTTGGCTCGATGAGTAGCCCCTCTTCGATCAGGTCCATGTCAACGTCCATACCAGGTCCGTACCCACGCTCGAGGGCGGCGTCCGTGGCCGCCATCAGGATTTCCTGGGTGTCCCGTACTGGCTCGTCGTCCGGTGTGACCTGCTCGTAGCTCCCGTCGCTTTGCATCACCCACCGGCGGCGGTTGTCAGTGAGTGAGACCTCCAAAACCAATCGGAGTTGGTTGCGCAGTCTCGTTGCTTCGACGGGCGTGACGGCCTCGACACGGTGGTCGAGGTTGCGGGTCATCCAGTCCGCAGAGCCGATGAACCAGTCGGGGTCGCCGGCGTTCTCGAAGTAGAAGATCCGAGCGTGCTCGAGGAGGCGCCCGACGATCGAGTGCACGGTGATGTTCTCGCTGACGTCCTCGAGGCCGGGCCGGAGTCGGCAGATGTCGCGGACGATGAGGTCTATGTCGACGCCGGCCATCGAGGCGCGATACAGTTCTTCGACCATCTTCGGGTCCTCGAGGCCGTTCACCTTCACGACGATTCGCGCACGCCGGTCAGCACGGGCGTGATCGGCTTCGCGACGGACCATCTCTGTGAAGCGCTCACGCATCGTCACCGGTGCGATGAGGAGCTTCCGGAAGCGCTCGTCGAGCGTCGGCCCGGTGAAGAAGTTGAAGACCTTCGTGAGGTCTTGCCCGACGTCGCGATCAGTGGTCAGCAGTCCGAGATCGCAATACCCCTTGGCGGTCTCGGAGTGATAGTTGCCCGTGCCGACGTGTGAGTAGAGTTGGACGCCATCCTCCTCTCGACGGACGACAAGCGCCGTCTTCGTATGTGTCTTCAGACCGACGGTCCCGTAGGCGACGTGAATGCCCTCCTCCTCGAGGCGGCGCACCCATTCGAGGTTGTTCTTCTCGTCGAAGCGCGCCTTGAGTTCGACCATCACCGCCACTTGTTTCCCGTTGTCCGCAGCGTCGATGAGGCTCTGAATCACCTTCGAGTCGCTCGCCGTTCGATAGATCGCGGCCTTCACTGCGAGGACGTTCGGGTCATTCGCGGCTGCGTCGAGGAACCGCTGCACCGTGCCCTCGAAAGCGTGATAGGGGTGATGGACCAGGATGTCGTCCTCGCGGATTTCGTCGAATATCGCCGTCGTCTCGTTTCGACTGTCGCCCGCTTTCGGCAGTAGTCGCGGATGTGGCTGTGGTGTCCACGATGGGAGTTTGAGGTTCGGCCGCTCCAACTCGAGAAGCGTAAAGAAATCCTCGTAGTCGATTGGGCCCTCTCGGTGGAAGACCTCGCGGTCGTCGACATCGAGATGCTCCGTCAGAATCGAGACTGACTCATCGGCCATATCTGCATCGACTTCTAGGCGGACGATGGTCGCGAACCGCCGTTGCTCGAGGACGTCCTCGATGATATCGACGAGGTCCTCGGCGACCTCTTCGTTGCGTCGCACCTCGGCGTTCCGCGTCACCCTGAACTTCGAGACGTCGAGGATGTCGAGACCGGGGAGGAGCATATCGAGGTTGGCCTCGATGAGATCCTCGATCAGGACGTACTGTTCGGAGGTGTCCGGAACGTCGACGAGACGGGGCTGATTTGCCGGGATCTTGATTCGCGTAAACGTCGTGTCCTCACCCGTCTCCGTCGAGAGGACGGCGAGCGAGAGGGAGAGGTTCGAGATGAACGGGAACGGGTGGGCGGGATCGAAGGCGAGCGGCGTGAGGGTGGGGAGAACGGACCCTTCGAAGTACGTCTGGAGTTGGTCGCGCTGCTCTCCGTTCAGGTCGTCGTACTCACGGATCGCGATACCTACGTCCGCGAGTTCGGATTTGAGTTCGGTCTGCCAGTAGGTGTCTTGGCGGCGGAACAGTGGTCGTGCGGTCTCAATGACCTCATCCAACTGCTCGCTGGGTGTGCGGCCGTCAGGTGTCGTCACAGTAACGCCGGCTGTGACCTGCTGTGTGAGTCCGCCGACGCGTTTCATGAAGAACTCGTCGGTGTTCTTAGTGAAGAACGCAAGAAACCGGAGGCGTTCGAGTGGTGGGTTGCGTTCGTTCGTGCCCTCACTCAGAACACGCTCCTGATAGGCAAGCTCAGAGAGTTCTCGATTGAGATAATACTGTGGATCCGTCAAATCCGGTTCAGTCATTCGTTCCTCCGGTTCGCTCATTTGTTCCATAAAACCATATCCGCACTGGTAGTATTTGCTGCTTCCTACTGGGAAACAGTCACCTTCGTGGTGGAAGACGAACCCCGGAACAAGAACTCGCAGGGAGCGATAGTCTGCGCACGCAGGAGCGGACTGCTGCATCGTTTCTCCAGACATTGCGTATTCATGTGACTGATGGCGAAGTCGAAAACCACATACATTCAACGCATCCCTCCGCACGACTGTTGAATACAGCCTCTGTATCGGTCACGGACAGCAAGTGGAACGAGAACAAGTCACGCATGGCCGTCCAAGATATCGGTTTGTGCCATCATCAAACGGCCGGTGAAGCGATACACCCGGTGTTATAATGTATATAGAAATCTATACCGCTCTTAGATAGGATTTTTCAGAACCGGCACTACGAAACGGTATGATCGACGACGAAGTGATCGTCGCGTTCGTGTGCGTCCAGAACGCGGGGCGGAGCCAGATGGCAACCGCGTTCGCGAAACGAGAGATGGAGAACCGCAACCTTGGAAACCGGGTTGAGATACTCACCGGCGGGACGAACCCAACTGACAGCGTTCATCAAAGCACTGTCGAAGTCATGCGGGAGGATGGCATCGATCTTTCGGATCGTACACCTCGTGAAATCACGTTCGAGGAACTACAGGATGCCGATATCGTAATCACCATGGGCTGCTCCGCAGACGACTTATGCCCAGCTACGTGGAGCGGCGATAATCGCGACTGGGATCTAGACGACCCACACGGACGGTCCCTCGACATCGTTCGCGGGATCCGAGATGAGATTCGCGACCGCGTCGCCGACCTCTTGGCAGAACTCGAAGCCGGTCGGTCCGCCGAAACATCGTGACCCCGCTCCGTTCCAAGGAAACAGCCGCCCTCGGACTGGAGACTGCCTGGTGCACGATACACGCGTTAGCTCGCACGGCGACCCTGTCTGAAACTCAGTGGGTTCTGAGACGAGTGCTGCAGAGAAAGTGCGTCTCGGTCGTCGGGTCAGTATCGCACCCCTAGCTACCGGGGGTAGTGTCGTACCTCGGTGGGGATATGGCCCGTCGGCTCCCCCACCATCGACGGGTCGCCGTCTACGGCGGACCGGCGTGTTC
The DNA here is from genome assembly GCF_003342675.1 of Haloplanus rubicundus. Taxonomy (NCBI): domain Archaea; kingdom Methanobacteriati; phylum Methanobacteriota; class Halobacteria; order Halobacteriales; family Haloferacaceae; genus Haloplanus; species Haloplanus rubicundus. Next base: position 42,374 of record NZ_CP031149.1, read on the forward strand.
GGCGAGCGCTTCCCCGGACACCGCACAGTCTGGGAAGTGGCCTGCCGTTTCGTGGGGGCAGAGAGTTATGTACCACTACCATTGATATTTCTACATGTACGCATCGGCGATCAGTGGCGGAGACGAGGAGCGGCAGCTCCCATGACCGAGCACCCGGTGTTACCGGCCGAGGAGTCCGTGCTGACCACCGTCGACGAGGAGGACCTGTACAAGGACAGCGGCAAAATAAAGAAGAAACACTACAAGCGGGAACTCGAGCGGCTCCAAGAAGAGCTCGTCAGACTCCAGATGTGGGTCAAAGAGCAGGGGCTCCGGGTCGTCGTGCTCTTCGACGGTCGAGACGCGGCCGGCAAAGGCGGAACGATCCACCGAATCACTCGCCGGACGAGTTCCCGGGTGGTGAAAGTCGTCGCGCTCGGCAAGCCCACCGAACGCGAGCAGAGTCAGTGGTACTTCCAGCGGTACGTCGAACGCCTCCCGGCGGCCGGTGAGATGGTGCTGTTCGACCGGAGCTGGTACAACCGTGCGACCGTCGAGCGCGTGATGGACTTCTGTACCGACGAGGAGTACCAGGAGTTCCTCCGGTCGGCCCCCGAGTTCGAGCGGATGCTCATGCGCTCGGGGATCATTCTCATCAAGTACTGGTTCTCGATCAGCGACGAGGAACAGGAACGACGCTTCCAGAAGCGCAGCAACGACCCGAAACGGCGCTGGAAGCTCAGCCCGATCGATCTTGAAGCCCGAGAGCGGTGGGTCGAGTACTCGCGGGCGAAAGACGCGATGTTCACCTACACGGATACGAGTAACTCGCCGTGGCACGTGATCAACGCCGATATCAAGAAACATGCCCGGCTCAACTGTATCAGTCACCTCCTCTCACAGATCGAGTACGAGGACACCATGCCTGGGCCGACCGAGTTGCCGGACCGTCAGCAGGATCCCAACTACGAACGCCCGGCGATCGACGGCCAGAACTGGGTGCCTGCACTGTATGGGTCAAATCCATCGGCAGCCGACGTCGAACGGTCCTGACCGCGCTGGTCTCGTGTCGTGCGGTTGCCGCTGTGCACCCTCGCCCGATGCAGGCGAGGTGCGCCCAAGCCACCTTTTCGTTTCGATGCTCTGTGCCACGTGTTCGATATCGCACCGATTTCGGCTTGTAAGAAATTCTTCACCCGATATTGAGATCTCCAGTACCGGTTCCCTCTTCGTCCCACTCCAACTCGAACTCGAGTTCTATCTCCGCTGATCCCCCAGACTTCGACGCTTCGCGTTCGACCTCAACCTCGAACTCGACGCGTCTCGGGGGAGTGAGTGTCACCGACTCGGTACCGGATTCGAGAGTGAATTCATCACCGGACTCCAAGTGGTCTGCGACCGTTCGAAGGTACTGTGCAACTTCACCTGTGTCCATGTTCCGTTCGAATTCGAACAGTGTTTGTTCGGGCATTCCTCGACATACGATGGACAGGCTATTGACTGTGAGTATCTGTGCAACCCGTGACACAGTTGATGCATCTACCTAATACCAGTACTATCGCCAGCATACTGGGACGACGACGATAGGTTGCTAACTACACCCTCTATATCTTGCATACCACCTCAGATATCAATCGTATCTAGTAGTTCCTTTGTCGCTCAGTACGCAGTCCTGCTAACCGGCTGAGACTGATTCTATAAGCGGTCAAGGCAGAGTACCACGGGTCACCTGACCCGTGGGTGAATGCCGACAAAACGCTACACTTACTAGACTTCACGGCAAAATACTGGTAATGCAAGATGCAGGACTCACCCAGACACTTTCTTTTGGATTGACCATCCAAACGGGGAGTCCTGACAACTTGCACGACAGCTGTCTCGAAGCCCGGAGAGTACGTAACGAAGTCAACCGACTTGATCGTGAAGGCTGGGACTGGAACGACATCCACGACACCGTAGTTGATAACGCCAACCACGTCAAAAACACTACCCAACTCCTCGTCCAAAAAGCACTCAAAGAGATTGAGACGTACCACGACCACAAAGACGACGACTGGGGACGCCCATCCCCGTACATCGATGAACCGTATCCGATGCGGATGAACCACAACGAAGGATACGCGCTCACTGTGGACGACTCGGGTGACGTTCGCTTCCGCGTCAGTTACAAACCGTACAACTACGTCAAAGGCGTCCTTCGTGGTAGTCCCACTCACCTCGAACAAGTGAAGAACGCGCTGAACTCCGACTCGTGGCGAGTCGGTGTTTCTGAACTCGTGTACAAACACAATGAGTGGCGACTCCACGTCTCGGTCACGCACAAAACCCATTCAGTAGCGTCTCCAGACAACGCGGAAACAGTGGTTGGCGTGGACATCAACGAAGATTGTGTGGCTCTCACCGCGATGTGTCGAAACACAGGCGATGTGCTGGACTCGGTGGTCATTGAGTACTCGGACATCAAGCGTGTTCGCCACGAGTTCTTCACGAAGCGTAAGCGAATGCAGAAAGTCGGCCAAACCGCGTTCGAGACTGTTGTCCGCACGGAAGAACGAGACTTCGTTCACGACCACCTCCACAAAGTATCGCGTGACGTGAATCGTTGGGTCTCGCAATTCAACGACCCGGTACTCGTTTTTGAAGACCTCAAAGACATGCGAGACGCCATCGATTACGGAACACGAATGAACCGCCGCTTGCATTCCCTTCCGTTCGCCGCCCTTCGGAGGATGGTGACGTACAAAGCCGCATGGAATAGAACGCCATCAGATGCTGTTGACCCGAAGTACACGAGTCAACGGTGTCCTCGGACGGAGTGTTTGCACACGGAGCGAGCAAATCGCTACAAGAAGCGGTTCAAGTGTAAGGCGTGTGGTTTTCAAGACCACGCTGACCGGAAGGCAGCGGTGTGCGTGGCACAAGAGTGGTTCAAGAAGCAGAATAAGAATGTGCTGTCTCTCGACACCCTTCCTCGCGTGAAGAAGGTGAGACGGACGGCATCGGGCCTGTGTGAAGAGGCCGACGCTCACGGAGCAGTTTTTGCTTCGGGTGTGACCGACACGGAGTCGGCGCAAAACTCCCCGAGTCAAGCGCGAGCGGAAGTAAAGACCGTTGCCCCGTCAGGGTGAAGTACCGCGGGGACAAGCCCCGCGGCTTCACCGTCTTGACCGCACGTCCCAAAATGGGCCGTGCTGTCGCAGGCGAATTTAATTCCCCTCGACCTTCCCGAGATGGGTCGGCTGGAATTCACACCCGAACGCCCGGTGCGTCCGTGAGGGTCGGCGGCTCCACCCCGCCCGACAACACCCGTCTCACCTGCCGTAGCAGGGTGTTGAGAGGTGTCGCATTTCCTCGCAACTGCCAGCAGTTGCTTCAGATTAAGATCTTTAACCTACGTTGCAACTGTGTCCGTCGATACGGTGGATTGCTTAATAAGCGTACGGAATTCACCCTCGGGGTCAAGCCCCGAGGCACTCGGCCTGCTCCGCTTGTAGACACGGACGCCACGGGTCACTCGACCCGTGGTACTTCACGACACGCTGCCGTTACCTGAAGAGACGCGAGAGGAAGCCCTGTTTCTTCCGGCGTTCCTGTTCTTTGGCCTTGATGCGTTCATTCGCCTGTTCATATTCTTGTAGGACGGCGTCGATGCCTGTGAGGGTCTCTTCTGCGGTCTGTTCGTCTTCGCGCTGAACCTTCGGCCGCATGATCTGCTTGACTCGCTTCACAGGGTCATCAGGGAGCTCAGAATCGTCTTTTGAGAGCTTCCCCAGGCGCTTGAGCTGTGTCCGATACCGAGCGCGTTCCTCCATCAGCTCGTCCATCGTTTCAAGATAGACCGTGAGGATGAACCGGAGGCGTTCGTTCTCCTCGCCCTGCTGGTTGAGTTCAGCGAGCTCTCGTGCCTGCCGGTCGAGTTTCCGGGCGAGGATACGCTGGTCTTCACGAGCGACACGCATCGCCTGGTCGGTTGCGGAGTAGCCCCGGAGTTCACCGACGGTCCAATCCGCCGGATGCTTCTCGTCATCAGCAAGTGTCGGATCGGTGCGTTCCCATCCCGGTCCGGCGTTGCGAGCAGACGCTTCCATCATCCGCTGAGTGCTCTCGTCGAGGTTGGAATCGGTGTCCACTCCACGCGAATCAGCTGGTTCGCGACCATCTGCTGTCGGCAGCGCGGTCCCTGTCTCGGCCGCTTTCGGCTCTTGAACAGGACTCCCATCAGCATTGGTCTCCGCTGTAGAGAAAGCCTCGGGAGTGGTCGTCGATGAAGCGCTATCATGACCCGGATCCGGGGCTTGGCCGTTCTCTCGCTTCGGTTCCTGCTCGGATGTGTAGGCGTCAGCGACTGCTGCTGGGTCGTCGTCTCCGTCGGGGTCGACAGCGATGAACTCCTCACTGTCCTCGAGGTCGGGATGGGCATCGGCATCGACGGTGTGAGTCTTGTCCGCTGTCGCTTCACTGTGCAGTGGGCCGGGTTCATCCGTAGCGGTTCTGACGGTCTCGGACGGCACAGAGTCGGAGTCCGTATTGAACTCCATCGGTGGAAGGTCACGATTGTTGCCCCCCGAGCCGTTGGAATCAGCTTTCGAGAACTTCACACCATCCTCGCTCGGGACTTCGTAGTAGTCCTCCACTCGGAGGAGCGCACGGGCCAGCGTGACGTTACCGTAGGTTGCGCCACTCGCGTAGTGACGTCGCCCCCACTTCTCGCGGTGCAGACCAGACTCCTCGAACAGCGCGGCCATTCGTTCGGGGTCCTTGCCCGTCCAGAACGCGAGGTTGTGAGCGAGCGCCATATCGGCTTCAGACTGGCTTGGATAATCGGCGTCATATGACCCCCACATCGAGGCGTCACCTTCGTAGAGACGCTGCCTGCGGTCCCCTCCGTTGGCGTCGAACATCCGTCGGAGTATCTCTTGGTCTGATAGGTCTACACCGGGCCCGGCGAGGTCGCTAAATGTGGTGGGACACTCGGAAGGAAGGTACTTCTTCGCGACCCGCTCGAGGGCTTCCTTGATGGCGGGGTCACGGACGTCCCTGAAGTCGTCTCCGTAACGCTCGATGAGTGAACTTGCACTCTGCTGCGCCGGGGCCTCGATGTCGCTGGCGGTCGCCGCGATATCTCCATTGTTTGAACCTTCGACTTCCGCCCCCTGGTTGAGAGTCGCCTGTCCATCTGAGCTCACACCATTCTGAATGAAGTCGAGATGAACAGCGTTTATCTCATCCTGACACTTTCGGATTTCCGTAGGGGTTCCTTCGACGTGAGCTCCAGTCACGGTGAAGTACCGATCAGAGTCATACATCTCGACGTGACCCTTCCGGTTCCCCCCGGGTGGGAGCTCCCCGCCGACGAGGATATGCACACCAGTACCGGAGGGGGAAATCTCCGTATATGAGCTGACCGTGTCGATGATTTTCTGCGCCCATTCTTCGATCTCGCCAGTATCAGAGTCACGACATTTGTCGAGGTCAATACCGACGATGGTGACGTCGTCGCTGAAGACGAACCCTAGACCATCGGCGCCTACACGATGATCGTTGAACGCCTTCCAAGCGGTGTCGAATTCTCGGCGATGATCGGGGTTGGTAGGGTCAACATTGATGCTACCACTCGTCCGATATGGTTTAGTCGGTATTTTGGTACGTTTTCCGTCTCGCATGGCTTCACGCCAGCAAATCCAGCTCTTGATGGTGCGGATTTCGTCTGGTACTCCGTCTTTAGTCACGTCTATGTTTGGCATGAATAGAACCTCATGTCAGTCCGTGCCGTCGCCTCGGTCCGCCGGGCGAGACAAACCGATTTCTGCGATTTTTTTGGGCCAAAGCGAAAACCAACAGACCGCACGCGAATTCGGTGGGGGCGCTACCCCCGTTGGGACCAATACTATGTAAAGTCATTCCGGGAACGGGGGCAGACGCAACCAGATTGCTCCATAGAGTCTTTAAGACATTTTGCCCCCGTGCGCAAAGTGCTGACGCTGAGGGGGTGGTTGAGAAGGTGGATTCTGGAGGTACAGCCCGTGTGCCGTCTGTGCGCGCCGTGCACAGATTTTGCGTGCAATTTCGTGTACTCGGAGCCCCGCAAAAATCGGCGATTTCATTTTGAGTTCTTAGATCGCTTTTTAGACTCTCTAAAGCGTTTTGCCTCCGTGCGCAAAGTGCTGACGCTAAGGGTGTGTTCGAGAAGGCGGATTCTGGGGGCACAGCCGACATACTGCTCGTGCGCGCCGTGCGCACAAAATCTGCGCACGCCGAAGTGTGACTAGTCGAGATCATTGAGGAGATCTGGAGCCCTCACGAACATCCACTCGCCATCTTCACCCCAGATTGCCTCAGTGAGTTTCTCGTAGGTCCTGTTGTTTCGCTTGGGAGGTAGTTCGTCGATCCGACCAGCGTTTGCGAGGGCTCGGACAATATCCCATGCGACTGATAAATTGGGCACAATCCAGATTCTCTTCTCGACATCGAATCTGTTGAAGTCGTCGTAGTGTTTGACAATTAGTGAGGGATGGATGTTCGAGACTGCTTCTCCGATGACGACGGGATCTTCGCCGTCGTAGCCGACAGCGTCCGGCTTCACATCGGTCCCATGAAGTGGCACGTATCTCTTGACAAAATACTGATTATTGGGATCGCGCGCGAGTGATCGAGCGAATGCCTCGACCATCACCTTGTGGTAGGTCTTCTCGTTCACATCGCCCTGGTCTTCGCCGGTCGCGACTTTCGCTCCACACGCACGCTGACCGTCGCGAGTCACGGTGTAGTAGACTCGCAGACTCTCGGTCTGTTTCTCGAGATAGCCAAGGTCGATGAGTTTCTCCTCGTCTACCTCATCGAACTGACTCTTTATCCGCTCCATGGAGTCCACGACATCGTAGGCAGGGTGGTTGCCGTTGACTGTGGTGACGATCGCAGCGAGGAAGTGGCGTTCTTCAACTGTCAGATTCTCAGTTATGGCTGTTTGAGTTTCTCCGTCCTTTTCATCGACACTCTCAGTAGCGCTTTCGTCGGGGGTATCAGACGCATTAGGGCTGTCTGCATTGTCGACAGTTATTCCCCTCTCCTCATCGCTGTGTGCCTCGTTGTTTTCGGACGGGTCTTCGGCGTCGGGATCAACTCCACCGTAGAGGAAGTTGTCAACCCGATCTCCCAGATCTCTGTCTTTTTTTTCGCCTGCCTGTGGAACCCCACCATCGGTCTCGCTTTCATCGGTCGCTTCGCGCGGTGGATGACCTGACTCGAGGTCGTCTGCGGACACTCGACTAGCCTCTGACTCGGCCTGATCGTCGTGCCTGCCTGATCGGGGTCGCCCTCTTGTGTCGGGGGTATCTGGCCTTCCTGTGCCGAGTTGTGTCTGTGGGTTGGACTTGGTCTGTTTGTGTCCACTTTCTCCGTCTTCGTTGTCACCAGGCACCCCCACTTCGAAGTCATCTTGGGAGTCATTTTGACTACCGTTGATGCCGCGCCTGTGTTGTGTGGAGAGTTGCTCTCCGGAAGCGCCGGTGTTGCTCCCCGGGAGCAGGCAGTAGTCCCGCCGCGTTGCACGGGTGATCTCCGCCTTGATTTCGCTGAAGACATACCCCTGCTTCGACACGGTCTTATCGAATACGGGGTCGTCGGATTTGCTGTGACCCTCGGGAATATCGACGGGCTTCATCGTCACGATTTCAGGGATATCAGTCATGAAGCCGGTGTCAGGGAGTTGCGCGATCCACTTCCCGCGCGGGAACGACGTGATCCGATCGACGAGTTCCTCATCTTCGATGCCCTCGTGGAATAACGTCATCAAGAGCTCGTCGTCGACGGCGAGCTTGCCGATGAGTTTCGTATTGATATTCCGCAGTATTTCCTTGTACGAGGAGACGTCGAGGGCATCGCTCTTGACTTGCTCCGCGAAGTGAATGATGAATTCGAGGGAGAGCCCGAACTCACGCCCGTCAGGAATCATGTCGTCGCGCACCAGTTCGGACTGGAGCATTGCCGCGGCTTCGTCGATGATGATGTTGATAACGTATCCATCCTCAACCGGCGGGGTGTCCCCAACCCGATGACGGAGGCGAGCGCCCGACCAGATGTAGTCGAGCAGCAGGAAGGTGAACAGATCGCTTGAGGCGGGCCGGAGATCGCCCGTGTCGATGATGACCACCTTGTTCGAGGCGAGGATATCCTGTATATCGAACATCGGGGACTGATCGGCGTAGCAGCCCTTCTCGTCGTCCCATTCGGGAACGAAATTGAGGATACGCCAGATGAAATCTCGCTCGGCGAGCTTGGTGATACGGTTCATTACGGCGTCGATCGACGACTTGAACCGCTGCTTGTCGGCATGGAGATGTCGCGTGAGTGAGAGTTCGAGAGTCTCGTCGCTCACGCTGGGTATCTCTCCCTGTGCCCGTACCTTCTCGTCCTCGCTCCCTTTTTGCTGCATCTTGAAGGCAACCTGAAACAGGTCCTTGATCGGCCATGCGTCCCGGCCGTACACGGGATCGAACATCGCCTTGATCAGGTTATTGAGGATCTCCTGAGCGACGAACGCCTGTTGAGTCATTTCGCGGCCCAGCACGTACACGAGGAGTTCATTGTAGCGGTCGACTTTCTCTTGGACTGCGACCGTACGTGAGACGCCGGCGGCGAGTTGCGGACGGATGTCGAAGTACGGGAAGGCGAGCACCTCGTCGTTCGGCCCCGGAACGGGGATGTGGACGACGTCGTCGAGGTTGCCGAATTTCTTGAAGTGCGCTTTCTTGTACTCCTCTGCCATCGTCCCACCTTTCCGGTCGAAAACGAAAATGGGGCCGTCGAACGACTCGTAGGCCGACAGCGTATCGCTGATCATCGTCGTCGTCTTCCCGGCACCAGTCGTCGCTGCGCGGAGGATGTGGTGCGTTAGTTGTCCTGCATTGAGACGAATTGGAATATTTGGTCGGCTGTCGACGGCGGTCTCGGCATTCCCGATGTGCATTCCGGAGTCGTACTGCGAGAGCAGGTCCTCGTCTGTCGCTGTGAGTGGCGAACGAGCGTCGGGCGATCCACCCGATGATCCACGTGAGGCCCGCGGGAGGGCGCCTGTATGCGGGACGACGGCAAAGTTCGCGAGCTCGTCGGGAGAGGCACAGATGAGCGGATTACCTTTGCTGAAGCGTCCGGAGAGGCCGCTGGTGCTGGCCTGTCGTGTGTGGCACAGCCGGGTGAACTCTTTGTCGTTGTCCCCGAGAAGCTCGCCCTCGATGCCATAGTACGGTCCTGAGAGCGACGTGAAGGCGTTCGAGATGCTTTGGATAGTCTGTTCGTTACAAGCAGCTCGGAGTGTGAGGTCAAACGTTGTAGTCGGTTGTTTGCGGTCGATCTGTTCCATCCGCGACCCCGTAATCTTGTCATCCTCGCCGGTGCTGACGGACCCTCCGACCTGCTCGGAGATGTCACCACGGTGGAGGTTCTGGCGTTCTTGATCGGATGTTCCGAACGCCTGCCGCAAAAACTCGTTTTTGAACGCGGAGAGCGTTCCGTGGTTACCCATCTTGAGGTTCCGTTTGTGGTTTTCAGCCTCTCTAGTCCAATCAGAGCGTGGCTTGAAGATAGTCTGAAAGATGAATGGGTCGTCGGTGTGGACGGCCTGTTCAAGAAGCACGCTGAGGGGAGAGCGATACTGGTCGTCACGGTCGACAGACAAATTGCTGAACGGCCGGAGTAACGTCATCCAGTCGTCTTTTTTCGAGGAGATGCCCTTCCAGCGAACGAGCGAGGGACGGTTTTCCTCACTGACCTCTTCGGGACGGAGCGGAACGCCTTCCCTGTTGAGCTGCTCTTCGGCTTCTTTGGAGGAGGGTTCGTTTCCGCTCCCGATTTCTTCGTCAGTGAAGACCTCAGGGTCCTCGAAGCCGGCGAGGTTCTCGAGGTCGACAATGTCGTCGAGCGTCGCAATACGCCGCCCACCAACGCGGGCGTTCCCGTCTTCTGAGGCGAACGCTGCAACGGGATTGAATGGGACGATTTCGAACTCGAAGGATTCGGGATACATCGCGGCGACGTTCGCAGCGAGCGTCTTGAATGCGGTCGCCTCGTAAGGCGTCACTGAGATATAGAAGTCGAATCGCTTCGTGTTCCGCGGCTTGTGGATAATGAACTCGAAAGTCTTCTTATAGCTCTTGAGCCCGAGACGGGCTTTGAGATTGAATCGCGAGGTTCCCGTCACGCCTGCACGGTAGAATCCAAACAGTCCCTCGATGACGTTCCCGGGCGTGACTTGCTTGCGGGCGGGTGAGATATGGATATACGGCCGAGCTTCGACAGGATCGCTGAGTTTCTTTCCTGGCCCGGTCGTGCTCTTGCCTTCGTAGGAGGCGAGACGGTCCTCTGATTCTCCCTCCGCTTCGTCGTCAGTCCCGCTCTCTGTCGACGGGACGCGGTCACCCTCGGTTGATCCTTCCCGGCTCTGACCGGGGAACAACCGTTCGGTCGAATCTTCCGTTGATGTCGACGACATAGAGTTGATGCGGCCGTGGAGGGTGTCTTGCCCGTTGTCGTCCTTTTCGGAGTCTGGGGGCGAGGCAGTCATTATCCTCCGGCCTCCCCACGGGCAGACACACTCTGCCCTCTCCACTGTGCAATGGTCGGGACGCACTCCACCCGCTGGGTCATTCGCTTGGTTAGACGCGTAGTTGTAACGTTTGTTAGCATATTTGTACTATGTTATGTCTGTTAATTCAGTCGCTCCCGGCCTCTGGAATGCTCCCCCCAAAATAGAGCCCAATTGAACGTTCGGGCACGGGTGGAAGGGAGAGTACTCGTCCCGTATAGACGGCTTACGGGGTGGCGATCCACTCCAACACGGACACGAAGATCGTGACGCCGAAGTAGAACACGGTCATCGCTCCGCCACCGATCAGGAGCTTCATTCCGTTCTCGGCCCTATCGCTGTTCCTCCGGGCGGTGAACCACACGATTGCACCGAGGGAGAGCGCCACGAGGCCAGCGTACTTCAGCACAAGCAGGACCACGTCGTAGAGGTTGCTCATGATGTCTTCGAAGCCGGAAGGAGGCGCTGCCTGTGCGGCGACTGGATCGACGAACAGGACTAGGGCGAGGATTCCCACGACAAGTGGGGTGCTGTGCTTTCTCAGGAGTTGTTTTGTCCGGAGGATGCTCATTGTTACCCACCCGTACGAGGTGGGAGTTTGACATAAAGAAGAGCAGATTACATTGAATGTAGAGAATGTAAAACGCCGGTCTAAGGGTGTCAACGGGCGGGAATATGGGGGTTTTCACCGGAACAGTTATGCGTTAACCCGTAGCACGCCCTTTTATGGATCAGGAAAACACCCTCCTGTGTCTCCTTGTCCATAGGTGATTGTAGTGCCTAAAAACAACTCCAACCCTACCGCAGAAAACGACGGTGCCGAGTCCGAACCCGAGACGGCGATCAACGTTGCCCTCCACCCGCCGACGAAGACGCGGCTGACCGCCTACAAGAATAAAAACCCAATAAAAAACCTGTCGTACAACGAAGCGATTGAGAAAGTTCTCGATGAGATCGGCTTCCCGCCGGTTGAAGAAATCGAGAACCAGTACCTTCCGTCACTAGCGGGCGGGAGCTCCACTCAGTCAGAAGAAGAACGCTCTAACAACTCCGCCTGAGACGAGCGGCCCAGTCGCGGTACCACGTTCTCCTTCTTACGATGGTTCGATTCGTTTCTGACATCACACGGTCTTAGGGAGAGCTGGTCGTAGGGCGTCGTTTCAGATTGGTTCCTTGGGGTCGTAGTCTTCTTGCTTGCGGTCGCAATCTCCATCACAATCTCTTCTGGCGTCCGGCCGTTGTTCGTTGCCCGTCATAGCAAAATCCACGCGAAGACGTTGATTACGTTGCCTCCGATGCTTCCACCGATGAGAGTGAGCCCCATTACAATTCCACGTCGACCGCGAGACTCGGCGATCGAATCGCGGCTACCAAACGCCCACCACGTCACGCCGATGATGAACAGGACAAGGCCCAAGCTGTGGAGGACGATGCTGAGGGCGGTGGCGAACTGGAACAGATTGCTCGCGTGAGCGCCAGTCACGGCGCCGTAGGGCCACCCAGCAGGGAGGAACTTGCTACCCAGGATGAACACGAGGACATCGTAGATGACGTCGATAGCGACGATCGCCATGTAGCCGGCTCCGCCGCCAACGGCCACCCCCCGGAAGCGGGCCATTGCTTGAGGATTTTTGCCGTAACCCCACCAACCGATGGTACCGATGAGGAGCGCGATGAGGGTTCCGTAGCGCCCGATGATAGTCGCGATTTCGAGGAGTTTGATTGCGGGCTCGGTAAATCCACTAACCGCGCTCATCCTGAGTTCCCCTTGCTAGTGCGACGGCGCACCCACCACAAGGCAAAAACCCCGAGCGCGAGCCACTCAACGAAGATGAGGACATTGCTGATGGATGCCGAGATGTATTCCCCGACTGTGCCAACGGCCGCGAATTCGAGGGGTGAGGGCGGCAGGAGATAGAGAAGTTGGTCACCCTGGTAGTAGGGGTCGCTTGGTGACCAAAACACGTCGCCGCCGTAGCGAGCGCGGAGAACCGGTCCGTCCCATACGACCTTGGCACGGCCAGTACTGTCGGTCGTAACCGTTGCTGTCGTTCCATCATCTTGGGTGGCGGTGATTTTCTTATTCTTGACTGGGTCGCCACTGGTGTCCGTGAGAACGAGGACGCCCTCGTGATTCGCGCCGGTAGACGAGACATTAACATCGGTCATCTGGAGGGTGGTGGACTCGTATGGTTGGGTGGAGACTTTGATCTGGTCTTCGCCGCTGACTCTCTTCCCGTTGAGAAGAGCACCGAACGGACTCGACCCCGTGGCGGTGGCAGTTTCACCTGTGTCGAGGTCACTTGATCTGACGTCTATGACGTGCTGTGTGTAGAGGTCGGTTGGCTGATCGTTATCAGGGTCGTTGACGTTGGCCGGAAGTGGTGCTCCCGGGAGCGTCGTCGAAAGTTGACTGTCGACAGAACGGGTGTATCCCCATAGTTGATTGGCGTCGTCCTGTTGTGGGAAGGCGGCGGTGACGTTGGCGACGCCTGTCTCGTAGCGGTAGATGGCAGGCCACCGATCGCCGTAGGTGTGCGTTGAGTTGTAGGTGGTCGAACCACCTCCAGTGCTAACTTCGACCTCGTCGTTGCGAGAGACACCGTAGAACCGCCACGGGGAGATGATCTCGATTGTCTTGTCGCCAATGTCGATGCTGATCTTCCTCCAGGGGTCGCTCGGGAAGTCCTGGTTGCCCTTCCACCTCACGACGAGGCGGTCGTGACCTGCCCCGTCGATATGGGCGACGTCGATCTCGAGATTTGGAGAATTCCAGTCCGTGATGGTGACCGGGACGCTGTATGTTGTCGTGTGAGTGTTGGTGCTCACGCTTGCTTGCGACCACGCACTGCATTTCGAGCTGCTGACGCCCCACCGAGTCCTGACTTCAGTGGTAACTTCAAGAGTCGCTGTCAGGGTGTAGTCCCCTCGAGGATATTCGAGATTGTCACTCGAGAGAGCTTCAATCGCGATCCAGGTTGTCTTGCCGAATCGGTTCCATTCAGAGTCGCCGGTGAATCCGGGACGATCGAGTCTGACGGACGTAACGTTCGCCGTCGAATTGAGGAGATTGTATTTGGCCCACTCGGTCTTCGAGTACGTGTGAGAGTGGCTACTGCCACCACCGTGTGAGTGCGATATCGTACACGTGGAGCTGCGACTGAAATCCGGAGGGGCCTCGGCTCGGTGATCGTAGGGAATGTACGCACCCCGGGTGGGGGTTGACCCAGAAACGTATCTATCACGATACCAGGCACCACCAAAGAGGTCGTTCATTCCGACCCATGCCTTACGAACGGTGTTGAAGTTGCCCTGGCCCCACTTTTGTGACATGCTCGCGCCGCTCGAGGTGGGGTAAAGCTCTCCACCGTTCATTTTGGGGATGGCGATTCGATCTGAGTCCTGTGCGTATTTCGTGTATTGTTCGGCCGCGTGGAGGTTCCGAAAGATGGTGCTCTCATGTCTGGCTTGATGAACTAGGGCGTCGTCAGGGTTCGAGACGTAGAGCTCCTCGGCGGTTGGATCCCATTCCACGTCGGCGTTGTAGACGGGTCGCCACTCTCCGTACTGGTTGGTGACACGTACGAACCAATTACCGTCGTTGCTCTTTGGCCCGTCGTAGGTGTTGTTAGAGTGTACGTTGATGATCTGCGTGTCCGAGTAGAGAGGGATACTGGAGTAGGATTCCCACTCATCTTTGATCGGAATCGCGCTGTAACCGGAGAGATCCGTGATGTAGGTGTCGGCTGTTGTGGAATATCGAAGCGATTGCGAGGGTGACAGTGTATCCTGTCCGATGTCGACCGGGTAAGCCGGGTAGTCGGTTCCGTAGTAGCCGGAGTAAGTGATATCTTCGGGATCGACATCTACGTCATTGTTCGCGAGGACGCGATAGGTTTCGTCGTAGCTCTTATCAACGCCAGGCTCGGGGCTCGGAATGTCATAGATCGGGTCAAGACCGGCAGCAAAGACAACGGTGACAGGTGCGATCAGGAGGCTGGTCGCCATGAGAACGGTCACGAAAATACGGAATCCCTGTGACTGGCCCTGGAGAGCGTTCGCAATCGGCTCCGTCAGTCCATTGGCCGGACTGGTGAGTTTCGGTGCACGCGCGGTGAAGGCGGCGGCAACACGTCCTCTGAGTGTATCTGTCCAGCTGTCCCTGTGTGTCGATTCAGTTTCCCCATCCCGCTGTGAATCAGCCTGAGAGGACATACTGAATCAGGTTGATGAAGAGCGAAAACGCGGCCCCGATGATTGCGAGGACGACCCCGGTTGTTACCATCACGAATCCGCGCCGGCGATTGTTGATGGACGGACTGATGAAGTACGCCATACCGCCGACGACGAGCGTAATAAGACCCGTCCACCAGATTGCCCTCCCGACCCACCCAGGGAGGGTAATAGCGGCCTTCAGATCGGAAATAAGCGAACTGAGGTCAGGACCGCTCTGAAGCGCGATAATTGACGCTTGCTGTGTGTAGATATTGGTATGCAGGAGGGCGGTATCGACGATTGAATACAGGATGTGGCCGTGGAGTACACGCGTGAGCGTGGAGATGCCTCGATAGTCCCCAAGGGGCACGACCGGGCCGGTGCTAGCTCGAATGTACGGGCCTATTACGTGGGCAGTATCAGGACTTGCCGACAGCGCTCCACTGACGAGGATGCGCCAGTGGAGAAGCACTTCAATGGCCTCTGGTTGGAGGATGTTCATGGGATAGCATTCGTCGCCAGCAGTTCTGACGACGCTTGGAGTGGCTAACCCGAGGCAGTCTGCGACCAAATATACTCTTTGTCTACATCCACCCCAGCCGCTACATCTGCCACATTTGTTGTAAACTTGAAAGTTCCTTAACCATCTACTGCTTATTCCGGTTGATGGCAAGTCCTGCTGAACTCTGGTCACTCATCGGTGGACCGAGCGGCCGCTCGCTGCTCCGAGACGAGCCCGACTCGCTCGCACGTATCGTCACGTGTGAGTATGACTGCGTTCGCCCGGTGAGCGTCGAGCAGGACCCCGTCCACTGCTTGGAAATGTTAGCACCCTCCCATGCCTGAAATACAAGTCGACTGGCACTCTCGGAAAGAGGCTGACCGCCTACGCGATCTCCGTGATCGGCACGGGATGATCTGGCGCGGCGTCCTTCTCGAGGGAGCCAAACACGCAGAGAGCATAGATCTCCTCAAGGCCCTCGTTGAGTTACACCCGGCACTCGCACACTCGCGACCGGGAGACCACACTGGGGTTTCGGCCGAGCGAACGAACGTCACTGAGCAACTACACGAGCAGGTCCGCGAACGGCAACATGCCCGCTCAACAACCGAACTCCCACCGTCTACGTTCACCGATGCGGGCATGGCCGCCAGCACGAACGGCAGTCGTGCCGATGACGGCGAGACTGACCGTGATGATGAGGGTAGAGAGAGTGTCGACGTGAGCGCTGCTGTCGCTCAGATACGGGAGAACCGCACCCCTCGTACCAACCATGCACAGCAGTCGGTTGCGGCCGAACGCACTCGGACGAGAGAGTACCGACGCTGGGATGCTCAAGCGGCACAGGCCGCCGAAGCCGGAGAAGCACTTCATCCCGCGGACGCACACGACGATGTCGAAGATGTGCTTCGACACCCCGATGACCACGATGAGTGGGATGTCGTCGACCCGCGCTATGATTACGACGACTACGCCCGCGAATTTGACGGTGATTTCCGATGACTGGGACGACGAGCCCCTCGGATTACAATACGCGAATCAATATCCAATCTCAAGAGGAGTACGAGTGGTTGGATTCGGTTCGGAAAGGTCTCGGGCTGACCTGGCGTGGAATGATGCTGAAAGCCGAACAGCGACTTCTCGCTGCTGAACGAACCTGGCCGCCGACAATCCGCACCCAAGATGTCGTTCCGGCCCCTGCTCAATCGAACGCCGACATCGAGGCGGAACACCGGGCCGAGGCAGCTACCGAACCCGAGGCTGAGAGTGACGGTGACGCCGAAACCACGGAGGTGACGAGATGAGCCAGGACATTCCGGTTGCATCTCATCTTCTTGCCTCGAAGATGTTCGGCGTCTCAGCTCGGAAACTGGCTGAGTCGATGGGGCCGCCCCTTGTCGTCCCGCTCATTCTCTACACCATCGGCCTCCCACTACAGGTGACGATCCCGTTAGTGTTCGTCGGATTCCTAGTGGGACTGTTCATTTATAGCCGTACTCCACCGGGACAGCGTCCTCTACAATACGCCGGGGCGATGGCACGTCATCTGCGCGGGCGGACGAACTACGTCTGGAAGCCTCCAGAGCCAGCTCCGGGCGATCTCGCGTATCACGAACCCTTCGAGGCATGGATCACGGGACGTCCAGAGCCAGTCGTCGCTGACGAGGACGACGACCCTGACGCGGATTGGCCGATCGCGACGCATAGAGGACACACCAATGACTGAATACGAAGACGCCGGTTCGACGCTGGACCTCATGGATTTCAAAAACGTCCGTGATGGGGGCGTCGTGGAGACGCCTACCACCTATGCAATGCTGCTCAAAATCCAGCCCCGTGAGTGGCTGATCCTCTCTGAGGAGCATAAAGAAAGCCTCTATCTGTCGTTCATAACGTTCCTGCGCGGGATACAATTCCCGGTACAGTTCCTCTCGATGACGGCAGCATACGATCCCGAGCCCTACCTCAGGAAGTTCGACGAAGCCGAAAGTATGCTCATCAACTCGGGTGATGATGAGGAAGGCGACGACGCGCTGGGCGAGCTACCGCTGCTCGACTACGGTCGAAAGTACCACACTAACTGGCTTCGGGGCGTCGTCGATGTCGCGGAGATTCGCGATCGTGACTTCTACGTCGCGGTCGCAGTCGCAAAGGACGAGGAAGCCGACGATGGCCTCAAGACACAGATTCAGGCGCTCCTGCCCGGCGGGAACAACCTCGAGGTCGAAAACGAACCCGAGTATATTGAGGAAGTGAAGGCCCGCGCCCAGCGCGTGGCGTCGAAGCTCCCTCAGACGCAGGTGAAAGCCGAGATTCTGGACACTCGCCCGGTTGTCCTTGAGGTCCTCTACGAAGTCTACCACGGTGAGAAGCCGCCCATCTCGTTCGAGCAGGGTAGCTTCTCACGCCCACACGAGGAGGTACAGAAGGTTGCTGACGCGACCTATACTCCCGAAGAAGTGGCACAGGCAGAGGCGAATGAGGATGGTGGCTACGGGTTCGACCGCGCTTCTGACGACCATCCCGAAATCGAATATGGACGGGGTACCGAACCGGGTGACGGACTGTTGGCGGCGGTCGGTGACGGTGGGTACGCACACCCGGACACTGTCGATCGCGTCTCTGGGTCGCGTATCCTGAGCTGGTACGCCCGGAACATCGGACCGATCGGATACGGTTCGCTCCCAGTCGTCCCGCGAGCGGTCTATGCGGGCGTGCTCTTGGGCCTCCTAAGCCTGATGCTCAGTGTGGGGGCGCTCGGCACGTTCCTCTGGTCAATGGAAATCACCGAACGTGGTACGGATACGTACTGGCTGTCTCGGACCGTGTCGTTCGCGACGGCTGCGGCGAGTCTGCCTGGATTTGTGCTGAGTCTCGTCGTGTTGTTTCCTTCGGAGCGAAGGACCAAGGGCCTCGCAGTGGCCGGCCTCGCAGCGGCAGGCTACGCGCTCACTCTGTTCGTTGGGGCCTATCCCCAAGACTGGGACTCGAATCCCGCCGTGACCACGTTCACGATTGAGGTGTACGCGTTGGGCATCTTAGCACTGCTCGTCGCTGTCGTCCTCGCGGTACGTTCGCGACAGAAAATGGACCTCTCGAATCTAGCAGTTACATCCGATCCCGACGCGTCTGATGTGGCGACTGACGGTGGGGCCACAGGTACTCCTGCCACCCCCACCTGCGACTCCGACGATTCCGACGACTCTGACGACTCCGATATAGAGGCCCCTGACGCCGACACTGGCGCTGATTCCACGGCCCCCGGCACGACTGAAGACGAGACTGAGAAACCAACATGAACCCCATCAAGAAACTTCTTGGAAAGAACGACTCTGAGGAAGACGAATTTGAACGCATCCCGATTGACGACCTCTCTGGCGAGGAAACACAGGTCGCACTCGAATACTTAGAACTCCTCGATCGGGAAGCCACCCGGAAGAACATCGAGTGGGCAGCCTACCAGCTCCAGGCCGACGAAGTCCCGCTCGTCTCCCCTATCGAATCTCTCGAAGAGCGAGAGACGCTTGATAAGAAGTTGGTCGCGCCCCGAGCAATGGAGCGCCATCCCGAGTTCCAGGTCCGCGAAGAGAAGATCACGCAAATCATGACCGTTACGGGCTTCCCTCGGAAGGTCAACCTCGGATGGCTCGTCCCGCTCACGATTGCGGACGTGAATCTCCGTCTCTCGCTACACATTACACCACGAGATCCGGCAAAGACACGTAAACAACTCCAGCGCCGCTACACGCAGACCACGACGGCACTCACGCTCAAGTCCCGAAAGGGTCGGACGGATACCCATCAGGATGAATTAGAGCGCGAGGACCTCCTGCGGATTCTCCAAGACGTGATTCGCGGGACAACGAAGGTCTTTGACATCGCCATCTACATCGAACTCGTCGCGGACTCGCACGAGGAACTCGAGGCGATGCGCGAACGCGTCGACACCATTCTCGCGGAACAGGACGTCGAGACGACGGTACTGCACCACCAGCAGGTGGAGGGCAACGGGACTATTGTTCCTCTTGCGACGGACACAATCAAGAACGTCCATCCTATCCAGCTTGAGGCACTCGGAACACTGTTCAATCTCGTTGAGCCGCCGATCTACGACGAAGACGGCATTATGATGGGATTCGACGACACATCCCGCCCGGTTATCCTTGACCGCTACGCCCACTCTGGGTTCGGGATGACCATCTCGGGGAAGACTGGTGTTGGGAAATCCTACGCTAGGAAGCTCGAGATCTACCGCCGACTGCTGGCCGACCCTACGGTACAGTGCATTCTGTTCGACCCGGCGGGCGATGACTACCCACAGTTCGCGAAAAAACTGGGTGGCGAGGTCATCCGCTTTGGTGGGTCGCAGAAGGTGAATCCGATGGACATCTCAGCTCCAACGGGCGAGATCGGTGCGTCCGAGGATACCTACCCGCTCACGGTGCGGTCTGTCGTTGAGATGATGAACACCCACTACGAAGACCGAGGCGGGCTCCCCGCTGCCGAAGAGGGCATGCTCATTCAGGCGACGCACTACGCGTACCTCTCGAAAGGCATCATCCTTGGCGAGTACGACACGTACGCGAACGAACCACCCGTCATCGACCGCCTCATTGAGGGTGTAGAAATTATCACAGAGGGAGGCTTCATGGAGGCACTCGACTCGGGCCTCGTCGACGAGGCGATGTTCGAGCATTTCCAGGGGTTGGATGTTCTTGACGAGGAGGGCAACCCCATCACGGAGACGTACATTTCAGTGCCGATGGCAGTGTTCCAGCCATCGGAGAAACATCAGGAGGTCGCGGAAGCCTTAGAACCGAAGTTCGAGTCTTTCAAGCCGGGTGGAATCAACGCGAACCTGAACGGCCAAACGAACCTCGAACTGAACTCGCGGCTCGTCGTGATGGATATGAGTTCGTTTGCGGACACCGGCGAGATGCCCCTGATTTTGCACGCGATGCTTCAGTGGGCGTATCTCGAGGCCAAGCGGTCGCCGGATCGTTTCGACGTGACCTTCGACGAGGCCCACTACCTCTTGGGGCGGGAGTCCACACGGGACCTAATTAACCTATTCATCAGGCACGCACGCCACTACGACGCGGGCCTCACCCTGATGAGTCAGACCGCTCACGAGTTCCTACGGACTGACGCTCGCCGTGAAATCTACGAGAACTGTGACATCAAGCTCCTGTTCTACGCCCAGTCGGTGGCAGACGCGACAAAGGAGTACTTCGATCTTTCACCGGCAGAGGTGAAGTACCTCCAATCGGCCCCACGTGGACAGAACTCCGGGTACTCCGGGTGTCTGCTGTCGACGACAAAACATGGGCGACGCCGTCTCGAGATCCATTCTGGTGACTTCGAGCACTACATGATCGACGACGATCTCGACCCGTGGGACTACATTGAGGAAATTGAGGGATCGATGCGCCCCGATGACACTGATTCCGATGTGGACCTCGATCTCGAGATGTCGGAAATGCCTGCGGTGTCGAACCGTGAGCTGGACATGGAGCTGTCAAGCGAATTTGCACAAGCCCGGACGACACAAGAGCAGTCCGAGAGTATCACTGACGACGACACGACGAACTCCTTGACATCCGGCTCTGGTGACCGTTGATGGCGATGCCGATACCGGTCGAACCGCTTCTGCTGATGACGTTTGTCCGCCTCCAACTCGGGCTGGGTGACCTTCCTGAGGCGATAGCGGAGGCGCTCTTTGGGTGGATCGCGGACACGGCCGACGCGATTGCGACCGAACTATCGACGGCACTGACGGACGAACTCATCAAGGGTCTGCTGAAGGTCCCGAACCCGTATGACTCAGCGACGGCGGGCAACGCGTGGACTGGAATGTTCGAGATATCGCTCGTCTTGCTTCCGATAATGATCGCGCTCGCGCTCATCGCGTGGCCGTTCAGCGAAGACCGTGAATCCGGGTTGTTGGATCTCGTCGTCCGTGTCGTGATGATCTTGCTGTTTATTGGCATCTCCCAGCCTGCATGGGGGTTCGCGATTGATGCGACAAACGCTGTAACGGTTGCCATCTTGAACCTTGACCCGGGTAGTGGTGTCAATTATGGGTACGAGAACGGGCTTGTTGGAGCTTCCACCACATTCGGTGTGTGGGTGCTGAAGTTCGTCGTCTCGATAGTCGCCGCGATTCTCGCAATCCTAGCACTGTTACTGTCGATATTCTTCCTGCTCCTGCGCTGGTTCATGATCTGGATGGCCTACATCGGGACTCCGTTCTTCGCGGTTGTCTGGTTCGCAGGGCGCGGCCCGCTGAAGTCCGTCGGCAGCGTCGGCGCGACGTTCATGCGGATGGGTGTGTTTTCCCTGTTAGCTGGCCCTGTAATCGCCGTTATTGTGCTGACGTTCCAGGTCATTGAGCATGGCGCGATTCTCCAGACCGCAAAGAGTGGCATTATTGGGAATATTGGCCTTGTGTTCGCTGAACTTGCGCTAATGCTTCTCTTCCCAGTCCTGCTCATCGTGACGATCTGGAAGCTCATTTCGTGGGCCGGCCAGCCCATCGGGGCTGGTGAAGCCGCTTCGGTCGCGACATTGGCTGTCACGGCGGCCGTCGGTGGCGCCGTTGTCGGTGCAGCAGGCGGCAGTGCGTCCGCGGCCGGCAGTGCAGCAGGCGGTAGCGGCGGTAGTGGCGCCGCGGCCGGTGGAACTGCTGGTGGTGCATCGGGCGGTAGCGCGTCTGCGTCTGCCTCCGGTGCCGGCGCTGGAGGCGCCGGAAGTGCGAACGTAGGCGCTGGCGGGTCGGGCTTAGCAAGCCGGATGACGACCCGAGCGAAGGGTATGGTAGGGAATACAAAAAAGACCGCTGGCAAGAAGGCAGCCCAGCGGTTCGACCACGCCGGGACAACGAAGAAGCTCAATGAGGCCAGGTCCTCTCTGAACGAGGCGCAACAGGGGGAACAGGCGGCCGGTTCGCAGGTCAAGTTCATTCAGAACTCGATGGCGTCGCGCGACATGGATATGGCCGAGGCAAAAGAGCAGGGATTCCTTGATGCCGAGCCCGTGGAAGGACAGACGCCAAAATTCAAGACCGACCCCGACACGAATGACGTGAAGATGAGTTACGTGGGCACGGACGGGGCCCCTCGCGCCGTTAACCTCACACAGAAGTACAAGTCTGCGAAGGCTGAGCAGCGCGATGCCGGTCAGCGTGTCAAGGAAGCACAGTCGCAGGTTGACGCGACGTCGGTCCGGAAGCGCCGAGCCGACATGGGTAAGACTGTGGGCAAAGCTGGCGTCAAGGCCGGGGCGTTCACGACGAGGACCGGCGTGGCCGCAATGACCGGTGGTGTCGGTGGGAACTCGTATCTCGCACACTCTATGGGTCGTCGGTCATCTCAGCCGATGATCACTTCGGAGTTCGGCCGGGCATCTGGCGGGAAGGCGTCCAAGCCCAACGAAATGGCTGATGAAGGTAATAACGACGACGGCGGAGGGCTGTAGCTTTAGCCCGCCGCTGGTTGTTTTGGAATGGATGTGTAGGACGTAAGCGACTTTGTCTTCATGTCCGAATCGTTTGGGTGTCTTAGACCCTTGTAAACAGCCTGCTGACGATCTGCTGACCGCACGCAGGCTTATATACTACCACGGGATATAATATATGAGTCACTCTGTTCAAATGTGAATTTCACACGGTTCACAGGCGTCTTCACTCGAAAAACGCCGAATCAACAATCGACCTCCCCACCCAAACAACGCACGACATCGCCGAAATCAACACATGTCACTATCCGCTGCCACAACTGCCTACATCGCTGCCGACGTCGTCTACGGACTCGTTCGAAAGCGTGACGGCTTTCCCACCTACGGTCGGCTTGGCCGCCTCATCGAAGCCTCGCTTATCACGGCTGTCGTAATGGGCTGGGCGTGGGCGGTCGCACCACTCGTCCTCGATCCCTTTTGGACGGGCGTCGCGGGACTTGCGGTGTACGGCCTGCTGTTCATCCCCGGATTCGCCGCCCTTTGGCTCCTCAAGCGACCGCTGTACCCCCCGCTCGGGGTGAGCGGATTGCTGTTTTTCGTCATAGCGCTCTTGCTCGTTGGGGTGAACGCTTTCCTCCCGAGCACGCCCGGCGACGCCTACTCGGACGCGCTCACGGTTCCGCTTATCACGGGGAATGTACTCGCCGTCATCGCCGGAACGTACGTTGCGACCACGCTGACGGACAAGCGGCGAAACGATCAGGAGAATGAGCGTGAGCGAGCACGAATCCCCTCCGGTCCAACTTCTCCCTCCTCGACCCGGAACACGAACATGGACAGGGATCCCAGTCCAAGCAGTCACGAGGTGAACGATGCTGTCGTCGCCCAGGACGTGTCTACCGACGGAACGCCGGGGACTCATTCCTTGACCGGGAGTAGCCCGTCCGAGGTACAGTTACGGAACTTGACGTACGACTGGCAGCATTCATCGGTGAGGTTCGAAGATATCGGCGGCTACGATGACGTGAAGGCCGATCTCGAACGCCGTGTTCTCGAGCCCCTCCTGGCGCATCGCGATGGGGATGACCGCTTCTCGCGGTTCAGTGTCGAACCTGAGAGCGGCATCATGTTGTATGGCCCGCCGGGAACGGGAAAGACGATGTTCGCGAGGGCGCTCGCTGGCGAACTCACTGTCCCGTTCGTCGAGCTCTCTCCAGCGGACGTGACGTCGATGTGGATCAACGAGAGCACTGACCGGGTAAAGACGCTGTTTGACGAGGCAAAACAGATTGGGCCGTGTGTCATCTTCCTCGACGAAGCCGAACACCTGTTCGGAGCGCGCGAATACTCAGGGAAGGGTTCGCATGCTGAGGACCGGAAGGTGACCAGCGAATTTCTCGCGCAGCTCACTCACGAGGACCGTGAGGCTATCGTGGTTGCGGCGACGAACCGACCGGGTGATATCGACCGGGCGATCCTTCGACCGGGACGGTTGGCTGCACACTTTGAGATTTGCCTCCCGGACAAGGAAGCCCGTACCGCTATCCTCCGGACGCATTTGACCGATGTGCCGTCGTCGCTCTCGGATGCCGAGTACGCGAATCTCGCGACGCATACGGCTGGGATGACGGGAGCGGATCTCGCTGACCTCGTCGACGAGGCCCGACGGAACGCGGCTGACCGCGATGCTCGCGTTTTGACTCGTGACGACTTCCCATCGACTGAGGACCTCCAAGCAATAGCGACAGAGCTGGAACCCGAGACGGACGATCTCCCGACCGTCGACGACGGGGATAACGACGAGGACGACCCTCGAGGTCGGGATGTCGCCGTCCGTTCGAAGGCAGATGATGACGGCGGGTCCGACGACTCGGCCATCGGCTACCAGTAGAAGCGCTTCTCACCCATCGGTCCTCTCCACTTCATCCCGTACTGCCCGGACCTCACAGCGTGAACGTGACCTCGCGAATTTCCCTACGTTACGCTTCGTATTGTAGTCGTACAGATTGCTACGTAGGACAGCAGTGACGCACTCATTCCCCTCGCGGTGCTGTGCATTGAGCGGTTGCGGTAGAGGGTCGACCTGTTCTCGACTGCGAGACGGCAGTCGAAGGTGGGACACCCCGCTATCGAAGTGTATTCTGCATCTACATTCACACCTCCACCCGTGTCTGGACGTTGTTTCAGTTGGTGGCGACACGCCGGTAAGGTGACGTGTTGAAGAGTGGCGGGATTCCGGGGGTATCGGCCCAAAAAACAGCGCTGACACCCAAATTTGCTGGATTTCTTTATACTACCAGAAAGCGTAGTTCAGGCCGTAGATCACATGAGCACCCTCCGAGAAGACGCGCAGTCACTCTATGAGCAATTGGCTCCCCATCTGCCAGATGACTGCGCTGATGAGTATGACATCGACGCGCTCGCGACGCTCTTCGACTCCTACGTCAACACGTATCGAGTGCCGAGGACCCAGGCGTTCGAGAGTGTTCGAGGCCACGTTCTCAAAGAGGTGGGCATCGACACTGACGCGTTCTGGGCGGCTCAACGCGATAGTGAACGGGGAACGACCGACGATCCTCTCCCTCTTGCTGAGTGTACCACCGATAACGAGTGGGTCACAATTCGCGCGAGGGTCATCGAACTCTGGGAACCGAAGCACGAGTCTATCCACCAGGTCGGACTCATCGGCGATGAGAGCGGACGGCTCAAGTTCACCGCGTGGGCAAAGTCGGACCCACCAGACATCGAGGAGGACACGACCTACACGTTCAAAGATGTCGTGGTTGAGGAGTACGAAGGTTCCTACTCGGTGAAAATCAACTCGCGTAGCGAGATTATCGAGCACGCGCATGATAGCGCGGAAGCCGTGACAGATGTCGGGACGATGACCACGACACACGAAGGATTCTTCGTCGCTATCCAGGGGCAGTCTGGACTCATCAAGCGGTGCTCGGCTTCCGATTGCACTCGCGTCGTCACGGGCGGTGAGTGCAGCGAACACGGCGCCGTCGACGGCGAGTTCGACCTGCGTATCAAAGCGGTCATCGACGATGGGCACACGGCCCAGGAATGCCTGTTCACTCGTGGCGTCACCGAGGAGGTCACGGGGATCGACCTAGAGGAGGCCAAGGAGCTGGCAGCCGACGCGCTGGATTTCACCGTCGTCTCCGACCGGTTCACCAACCTTCTGATCGGGCGGCGGTTCACCGTCGAAGGACCCTTGCTTGGGCGGTATATCCTCGTCGAGGAAGTCGAAGAGATTCCGGAAAGAGCGTTCTCGGATGGCTACGAAGAAGCAGTCGTGGAACTGCTCGCAGAACACAACCACGATGGGCCGGGGCTCACGGCTGCGTCCATCGAGGATCTCCCGCGCTCGTATGATGCACACGGGAGTGGCATTGGAGGCGACTGAAACCATGGCAACAAGCGACTCTCAATCACAGCAGGGGGCAACAGTCCCAGATCGTGAGGTTGCGAAGCTCGTCTTCGCGGCCGAGGTGAACGAAGCGACATACACGTTCAAGACCTCGCAAGACGAGCGTGCCCCGGTTTACGTTGCGCTCCCTACCGGAGTGCGAGCGAACCGGGTGTGTGTTATGGGAACGGTCACGGACGTCGAGGATGTCGGAACCGACGACCAGGAGTACCTTCGAGTGCGTGTCGTCGACCCGACTGGGACGTTCTGGGTGTACGCCGGGCAGTACCAGCATGAGGCACTCAAGAAATTAAAGAAGATTCAGCCACCCGAGTTCCTCGCGGTCATCGGCAAGCCCCGGACGTACAAGACCGACGACGGAACGATTAATGTCTCCCTCGTACCCGAGGATGTCGGTATCGTCGACATCAGTACGCGCGATATCTGGGTATTCGAGGCAGCGCGGCGAACACTCGAGCGTGTCGAGTCGGCGCGGGAGACCTCCCCGAAGGTAGCCGCACTCGCTCGCGAACAGTACGGCCATGATGGGTCGTACTTCGCGCATGTCGCGGCGTTCGCGCTCCAGAACCTCCTCGATGGTGACGAATCTGCGACGGAGCTCGACGTGGAGACGATCGAGGAGCGTCTTGAGGAAGCCGAAGCCAAGGGTGAAGACGTCGACGGCGAAGAGCTGGAACGGGAAACATTGATCGAGGACTAACGAGTGATGTTTGGGCGTCGTTCCGGAATCAACTCGAAATACGACGATCCCAGCAGTCACGACGGGAAGTATCCGCCTGACTGGGACGCTCGCCGGAAGGCCGTCTACGAACGCGATAACTACACGTGTCAAGAGTGTGGGCGACGGAGTGGACCTCACGCCGGCGACGGCGGGGCGACTCTCCACGCGCACCACCTAACCTCACTCCGTGACGGCGGGTGGCATCATCTGGCGAACCTCGTGACGGTCTGTCAGTACTGTCACGACGGTATCCACGGCCACCCGACCGGTAGTCAGTACGATGAGGGCGAACACAATGCCCTGCGGGTCCTCCGAGTAGTCGGCAGAGTGACTCTCCGCATTCTCAGGCGTGTGATTCGGTAGTCATGGGCGGATGAGTCTGTCTCCGCTCACCTACCTTATCAAATCGGATTAGTTGTGCCTGATCGCGCCGGGGATCGGCGCCGAGTACGGCCCCGGTTCTTCCATCACGAGGTCGTCGTGGGGCGCTGCACGGACGGCGAGTGTCGGACTGGAGACAGAGTTAATCGTATGCATGAATCCGGGTTCACTGCTGTAGATGCTGAAAGCGTCGATGACGACCCTGACGAGTTCAGCGCGAACGGCATCGGTGTCGATGCCAGCGATGAGCTTCTCCTCGGGCCCGGGTTCGGAGCCGGTGGGGTCGACCTCGATTCGGATGTCTTCCACTGGCGGTTGCGACGGTTCGGCCCACGGCGTGAGTGTGTAATGGTCGACTGGGCCGACAAATTCGGGCACGGCGTATCCCAGTGCATCCTCGAAGAGCGTTCGCACGTACGGTCCGCTCAGGAAGAGAATGTGACAGCACACTATTTTAGACACGTCAACAGCGATGCCCCACGACCTGCTTCGACCCCACAAGGGTCCGTCTGAAACCCGGATATCGAAGACCGTCGCAAGGTAGGAGAGAATCCTCAGGGCACGCTCTCGAGTCGATTTCGGAGCCTCCTGCCACGAAGCGGGATCGAGTGTCAGCGTGATCGGAAGGATTCGATCGCGTTGGGCATGGTGTCTGAGTGGCCCGGCCACGAGCGCGTCCAGCCCGCTGTTGAGCGGATCTTGCCCGGTCCCGATGGCGGTGAGTGCCTCTCGACGTGCGTCGTGCCGTGCGTCGCTAGCAGCCGAGTCAGCCCGAGCGTGCGTCGCGAGGAGTGTGAAGTACTGTTGGGCGGCGGCGATCGCCTCCTGGTTGTCTCCAGCCGTAACGGCGATGGGGACGTCACAGGCATCAGCGAGCGCGGCGGCGTCGGAGCCGTCGTGTTCGTCTGCGATCTCTCGGGCGAGGTCGGCTGTACGAGGAAGCAGCTGTGTCCAGAGGTCGGGGAGCCAGTCACGCACCTGTGGGCCAACACGGGTGAGCTGAACGGCGTCGACGCGAGCTTGGCCCGGACGAGCGAGAGTGACCGACGCCTCCTCGAGGTCGATGTCGAAGATATCCTGGTCGACCTCCTCCGTGATGGCGTCGGCATAGCGCTGGTCGTCCCTCCCGAGGACGGCCTCGGCTTCTGCTTCGAGCCAACGGTCCCGACGCGTGAGATAGGCTTCAGCGGCGGTTTCGAAGCGCTGAGATTTCTCCTCGAGGTACGCGTCAGCGAGTGCCTCGAACTGCTGGCCGTGCTCATCCAGCTGCGCCTCGGCGTCGGCGGCGAACAGCGCCTCCTGCTGGTCGAAATAGTCGGAGACCTGCTCCTCGAGGACGCCGTAGTCGTCGACGGCCGCGTAGCGATCGGCTTCATCGGCCTGATCAGCGAGGATTCGTGCCCGGAGTTCACAGGCGACGTCGAGATCATCGGCCTGAGCGTGTGGCTGAAGCCGGTCGGCCTGCCAGACTGCGCCGCAACTAGTACACTGCACCTGATCGTGGGTATTGAGATTCTCGACGAGCCAGCGACTCTGACAGCGCCGACAGCCGACGACCGAGTATCGCGGGTCGGAGTGGGGGCGAGCATCGCTCTCGGGGGAACCAGTAGGGTTGTCGTCCATCAGATCGCGAACGCCGACCTTGCGCGCTGACGGCTCGACGGGCCGTCCTACCCACGGGTACTCTCGTCCCCCTTACTGTCTCGAGCGGTGGCGCTGACGCTACGCGTCGCTCGCGACGAGGGGCAAACGTTTTGTCCATGGGTTGCGGAAGAAAGGGTACGGAGTCCAATCCTGCCCTTTCCCCAGTCCGAAGTGGGATTCGGACTGGGGTTCTTCCCCAACGCTGTGAGCGGTTAGCTTATTTTGTGCCTTGGACGATGAATCTCCTTGCCGCGTCTTAAAATCCCCGCCGGCGTCAGACGTTTTGACCACAGAATTTGTTCCTAGAATATAACATACGGTGGCGGGGAAGGGTGATCTGGGTCGCGGTGCGATCATCCCTCAAACCCGTATATCACCGCAAGTTTCTCTGCCGACCACGCGCCGGCCGCGTCGGCGTGGTGCAGGGAGCCTGTCATCGCGTATCCTGCTCCTCATGGAGTTCCCGAACCGCGGTGCGGACGAGTTCGCTCTTGCTCGCTAACTAGCCCTCGTTGATGAACCTCGGCACGGAGATCGCCCGGCATCCGCACCGTTTCGCGACGCACCCGAGCGTCGTCAGGGTGGTTGGTGGTGCTCACCGGCGATCACCACCCCGGAACGACCCCGAGTCGTTCGATATATTCACACGCTAAGAGCATCTCTCATTCACCTTGTTTCTCAAATGGTGGAAGGTTGTGGCCAACCGGGGGAGGCTTAAACTCCCAGTGATCCGGCCTCATTTCCGGTTGTGCCCGGTGAGATTTGAACTCACGACCTTCCGGTTAACGGCCGGACACTCTGACCTGGCTGAGTTACGGGCAGACAGTGAGTCCCTCAGCCGTATCGAAGCAAAATATGAAACTAATAAAAAATTGCGGTCGCTTCTAATAATCTGATTCGTTAGGATTGTCGCAGATTTCTCAGACGCTTGGTGCGGCCGAACTGTGAGATTAACAAATTGAACTCGATGTCAATCATGGTTCGGCTGTGCTTTCGTTGTGCCGTAGAGAGTAGAAGGTTCGAATCTCGCCATCGTCGACGTTCACAAAGATAGCTTCGCCTGGTAGTCTAAACAATCTGATCACGTTGTATAGGTCCTGCATCGAACCGGCAGTGTTCACGACCAGTATGAGTTTGACGTAGTAGATCACATCTCCAGAGAGCGGCAACAATAACGCGCCCAACGCGATTGCGTCGATCACAATCAAGGGTGCGATGAGTGCTTTAATCATCTCATTCCGAGGAATCCGCTCCTGCAGAGTAACAACGTACGGTATCGGCTCTTTGAGCAACCAGAGCGTCTTCTGAAGTGTGATTCCGAACTGCGGCGAGCGTCCCTGCCTCTTACTGACCAGGTAATGAATCCCTTCGTGGATCGCCGTCATTGCCACGAGAACACCCAGCTTAGGAGCGATAATTAGTAGCAATTCACCCAAATCTCGACCAGCGTTTTCAACAAACCAGACCGTCACACCCGGGAAGAACAGTTCTCCCAAGACAACCAGAGTGATCAACACCACGAGGGGGATTTTCCGCTCAGGAATTGTGTACTCAATCCAGCCAGGATCATCGTTGAGTACTTCGAGATCCATCGATGACCCTCCTCAGTCAAGCCCCAGCGTTGCCGCAATGATCGCTAGCACAAGCAAGGATGCGATGAGACCAGCCCATGCCCCTGAGAGTTGCGGGGTCGAGGACAGACTCGTTTGGAGCTGCGTCCAGATCTTGATCAACGGACCAGCGATCACGACAAGTATGAAGCCCCCTATCAGCAACTGCTGCGGTTCCAATTGCCCGCGTCTCTCACCCGAATCTGGGGACTCAATGCGGTGGTTCACTCCGGTGGGATCTCTAAACCATGACATCGCCAAGAGGAATCACAGCTGCAGAGGATAAAAGTGAATATGACGTTTTACGGCCTTGATACGGACATTTACAGCAATCAAGGGGTTCCTTAATCGTGATCAATCCCTGGGTCAACTGCTTTATTTGATGAACCAGTGATATATTACCATGACACGGTTACCGAATCGGTTTCAAGAGGAATTCGACGAAAAGGGAGACACGTTCTTCGAGATTGCCGAGTTCCTGTATACGAACCATGGCCATCAGTACACGCTCGACGATCTGACGGAGAACGTCGGTGTCACAAAGGCCCAAGTCAGCAATCTAGTCAATGATATGGCGGATGGGGAAGAAGAGTGGATCAACAAAACAGAGGGTCAGATGACGATCATCTGGAATACAGAGACGTACAATCCAGCATCAACGGAGACCACACACGCCGTTCGCGGATTCTACCGAGACCTCTGGTTGCTGTTGAAAGCTCATCAAAGTACAGCTCCGGGTACATACGTGATTCTCGGCTTCTTTCTGTTTGCTACCTCGGTCGTGATGGCTAGTTTTTATATCGGCTTTTCGCTAAGTGCCCAGAATTCAGGTATCCCGCCGGGTACTTACGTCGTACTCACTGTTGGCTCACTCATTACCGGTGTCTTCGCCACGGCTATGTCGTGGATTCAGGCATACACTAATAGCGTCATCTGGCCCCGTCTTCCCTCGGATATATTCGAAAACGACGACTGATGCTCTTCAGCTAATACCCCCTGTCAGTCATTATGGCTCGAAATAACACTCTGCTGTTTAACAACGGCCAAAGCAGCGGGAAAAAGAAGGCAAGATGGCACGATGAACATCAGTCCATAGAGCATCCCGAGCACGTGGACGAACCCATTCCCGTACCGGACTCCAGTCAGTATGCCTGCGGTCCAAGTCAGAAGAACGAGAGTCGCGATCAAACCAGAGCCACTGTGACGTAGCCGCTGGAGGTGGCTTCGGTCGATCTTCCGGAGAGTCTGAAACCAAAATATCACTCCTGCGCCACCAAGCGCAGCCACCCAGATCAGTCGGAATCCACCGACGTACAGCAATAAGAAACCAACCCCGAGAAATCCGACTGCATCCCACCTCGAGTACACGTCGCTCACGTGGTAGCGGAGATAATCAGAAAGCCCGATTGGAACGTAGACGTACCAAGCGGACATGATTGCTGAAAATCCCTGGCCATTCGCCGGAAACGAGTTCGCTTGAAAACCGATAGAAACGGCGAAAGGGACCAGAGTCAGGCACAAAGCTAGCGCGGCATAGAACCACCGTCGCCGTTCAGTTGCCGCAACGAGAGGAAACAGGAAGAGAACGAGCGCGGTGTAGGAGACAAGGTTACTGAGCAGATGCATCCAGCTTTCGTGGATGAAATGAGGGATGTACAACATCCATCCGGATGCCTGCGGACTCAGAGTGAGGTCCGCTCTCTGGGATGGCGACAGGAGCATCAGGCCCACGAGAACCACGGGGATGCTCAGTAGAAGCAGTACTTCCCATCGGCTGGTGCGTTCAGCTGCGTCGTCGAAGGCTTGCCACTTTAGAGAGTCGCCGTCGACCAAGTTTGTCTGCTGTCGTGTATCGTACGATAAATATCTTTAGTGGGACTGTCTGGAAGCTCCGGTGACATTCCATATGGAGGCAAGCAGACAGGGCCTTCGCTGGAAACGCCAATCTGATCACTTAATATATAGCTAAGAACAGGGTGGTTCAGCGTATTTTGAAGACCTCATCCCACTTTCTCCGGGCACCACCTCTCTGGGGCAGTTTCCGTTTGATTCAATTACAGGATATCCTGGTTCTCTAGATGTCGCTCATAGAACGGCGGAATCAGTCCGCGATTCTGCCGTAGATACTCGACAGGGTCATCGATTCCCATTGGGAGCCCCAGATCCACAGCGACAGAACGATCTACACCTTCAGACATCAATTTAATTTCAGAGATCTTCATCGAGCCCATGTCAAGCATTTGATCGAGCTGTAGAATCCAATTGGAAATATCATCCTCATTAACTATGTCCTCTAGGATAGTAGTTAGAGCGCCAAAATATTTGACCAAATAAAACGAAATATCGCGATCTACGATATCCATTACTTCACGGATAGATTCATCAATGGTCTCGCTTCGATCCCGCTCTTTGAGATAATCTTGACGGTTCTGTATTAGATCTTGATATGATTGTCCTCGAAGCCACTTAGCTGCATAGACAATTATTGGTTTCAGCTCCGGGCACTCTGTTTCAGTATGGTTCGGAGTTACTCTATCGCCATCTCTGGTGAATTTGAAAATATAGTTCAATCTTTGAGCAACGCTAAGAAGATTTGAGTAAATATCATCAAATCGGTCATCCGAAATGATCCATTTGTTTGGATCTTGTTTAACCGAATTATAGAGTTCACTCAGATTAACCGGATCTAGGGTGGGATTCTTGCGGAGAAGTTCTTCGGGGACGTCTACGCCACTCAGGGTATCTTGTAATGCTCTATGAACTTCTGCACGGTCTTCCGAATCCATATCTTTTGACTCAAGATATGCCTCAACACTTTTGTCCTGTTTTAAATATCGGCCTCGAAGGAGAATGGCAGTATACCGGATTGCAGAGTCTTCTACCTCAGTCAAATCGCGTTTTTTCAAGGCGTCAATAAGCTTCTCAGACTTGTCAACAGCTTTCGATGTTGCGGGGTTGATTTTTTTCTCTTGGACACCCCCCAGTTTCTCATCTGCCCACTCATCCTCCTCAGTTTCTACGCAGTAGATCGCTCCGTAGAGCTTGGTGCTGATTCTCCCAACCCGTCCAATGAGGTTATTGAACTCAAAGTCTGTAAGGTCCTTATTCCCCCGCTTAGCACCTACCAAGAAGATTTTTTCAGCAGGGAGGTTGACACCCTGCAACAGAGTTGGTGTGGTAACGATTGTATGCAAGTCACCGGTGTTGCTGTAAATGTTCTCAATAGCCTCTCGAGCTACCTTAGGCACGTTTCCATGATGGAATGCCACTCCACGCTCAAGACACTCAATAAGCGAATACTCGCTGTGGATGCTTCGAGATAAGAACTGCTTCAACTCCTCGACCTCGGGAGAGAGTGTTTGTTGCTCGTGGTTTTCCGCAATAAGGTTTGCTCGGTCCTCAGCGTAGTTCTTTTGTCCAGAATAAACCAGAGTCTTGCTATTTCCAGCAAACCGGTTAAGAATATCGGGTAGAGATTTTGTTTTGTTATTTTTTACTTTGCTAAAGGACAATTCATCAGGTTCTGGTACGCTAATTTGCTTTTTCTCTCCAGATGGAGAATGAATCTTTGCTGAGATGTCCCTATTATGTCCCTTCTGAAATTGGAGGCTGACGCGTAACTGTAGGACCGGAGTGAAGGCCGTTTGGACTTCTGCGACATCGTTGTTCGTCAGAGATTCAAGTGTATCCCGAGGATTTTCAAGATAAGGTCCAGCAGCGACGATCTGTGAGTCCGGATAAAATTCATTGAGAGATTTTACGATTCCCTCAAATAGAACCCCACGACTCTCATCTTCGATGTTTTGGACTTCATCAAAAAACACCAATCCAGGGTTGATTTCACTCCTAACCTGCGGGTTAATTAGCTTCCGGCAGCGCTCCGGAGTGACAACTAAGAATGTATTTTCTTCATCATCTTTATTCTCTTCTGATTCATCAAAATGAGCACCGTTCCGGATCGATATTCCATCAATTTCTGATAGTTCTCGGCTTACTTCTGAAATGAGTGCTCTCGTGGGAACAACATATATACCTTCAAATTCGCCCTCGGACTGTATCTTGTGTTCAATGTATTTTTTCAGGATGAACGATTTCCCAGAAGAGGTAGGACCTGAAATGGCTACGTCCCTGCCCTGTATGAGATGCTCATAGATATCTCTCTGGAATCTGGAAAGTGTTGGACCAAGTTCGATATCGAATTCCTGTTTCGTCGTTTCTAATTCTAATCCCAAAACAGAGTCAACAGAGTTCACCAACTGGTCCTTAAACGTAGCTCCAGTCTCAGTTGGATCAACATTCTTGAAGGCCGGGAGATTTCCTAATCGTGAGAGGATAATGTATAGGTACCGCCGATAGATATCTTCCTGAGAGGTTTCCTCAAAACGGGTGTAGCTTAAAATACTAAATGCGAGGGCCTTTCGGCGATGCTCATCATCACCGCTTGAGGCTAGAAGGGACGCCACCCAAGCACATTTTTTCAGTTCCGCTTCGTCAACAGAACCGACCTCACCGCCCTGGCCAAAGTCGCCCAGGGTCTGGCCGTGAGTCTCAACATCTAAATCGTCTTTGACCAATTCAACGGTGAGATCATCTAGACAGTCGTTGAAAAAATCGAGATCGGATGCGTTGTTATATGTAGACATTGCTGGGACTAAGCGTGAGGGAAAATTGCCTGCTGTAGCTGATCCCGAAATTCATCCACATCTTCCATTGGTAAGAGGAAAAATACCAACCACTCTGTTCTGAGGGTGTCAAATTCTGTTTCGACTTTCTGCTGAATATACGACATAGGATCAAGATCAGCAATTCGTGATCGAATTTTCTCTTTCAATTCATCTGGCTCTGTGCATTCGGCTTGGAGGTCTTCCAGCCATTTTTCCTCGCAACCGACGAAAATTGGATGAATCAACCGGTGCTGAGTGGGGTCTGAAGATAGTACTTCTATAATCCGTTCCAGTTCCTCTTCGGTAAGATCATCACTCAGGCTCCTTGCTGCAACATCTAGTTCAAGCTGCCGTTTTGTATGGCTATCTGAACCGTGGAAACGCTCTGTACTATCAAGTGCATCACGAATACCTGATGTTCGTTCCTTGTAGATTTTGGCCTCTCCAATGCCTAAAGCATCGTATTCGCCAAACTCACCAAAAAAGAGGCCATCCGAACCCTTTACTTCTTGAACAGGGTCATATCGCTGTGACATTTTATGGCAGATCAACGGAAGGTTCAAAATCGCATCAACTAACACAAATAGGATTAGTTCACCCAGCTTCCCACTATGACTCGGGTCATTATCAAAATCAGCCATTTTCAGGGCATCTTTTCCGGGCCATTCCCTGCGCTCGATCTCGGTCTCTGAGAAGACGAAGTAGGGGTATTTTTTCTCCAAGAAATTTATAAAGTCAGCCATGTCAAGCCGGTCGACCCGAGGCCTCACACAATAAGTATCAACTTGCAGCTTTCCTTCCTCCCATGATCCCACATTGAAGAGAAAGTCTTCCAGTTCCTCTCGATCGATATTTGTATGTTTTTCCCAAGAGGAACTATCTGATGTCGTCATGAGATGTATTTGTACGACAGTACAGGTTATTCCAACAACATTAATAAGGCTTTTTAGTTATCTGACTGAACATTGTTCTCCAAGCAGCCACCTCAGTAACTTCAATCCTTGTCTCGGTTAACCTATGGAGTACGTAGACGATCTCGTCAGACTATATCACATCTTCCGGCCAGCAGTCGTCGCACATCTCAATATCAGCATCGTCGGTGAAATCGTGTTTTGGACCGCTTTTCTGTACCCGATCATTGGAGAACAGGGAGTCTTCCAGACGAACCCCACATTCGGTAGCCGAGTAGGAATGTCCACTCTCATCATATTCGGAAATGATGGCGTGGCATACATTTCCGATGACAGCGGAAGTATGGCCGTCAAGCTCAGGGTCAAATTCAGGCGGATCAACGGTCACACAGTAGTATCGAATGTGTGCTCGTAAATAGATTCAGTACTCACAGATGCTACAATCGCACGACTCAGACACATCCCAATCACGAGGACGGAACAGCGAGCCACCCCTTCTGCTTGGGAGCAGATAGAAGCTATCATCATCGATATGTTTTGATTCATGACGGCCTCCCCGGGGGGTTGACTCCATTACTGGATTTACGCGCGTGCGTAATCGGCTGAAGAATCGAAGAGAGAAATTCTCGCTACTATCGCAGAGAGACGGCCTGTACCCCGAAGAATCTGAACGGTTTCAGCCGAGAACGGTCAGAATGATAGAGATATACATTATCCGGTAGTTGTGGGCGCTCGAAGTATAGAGTGGCCACGACAGTCACCGCTGTTCGAATACTACTCAAGCAGTGATCCAGCTAAGAAATTGAATTACAGAGCCTATCCGGTACTAGCCGCTTCATCCCAGGTGACGCCGTCGACAGCGGTTAGACGTCCGAAGCAAGAGGGATTCGAACAGAGCGAAAATCGTCGAGTTTTCACGGCCAATCGCAGTCGAGCTCGCATGTAATCATCCGGATCGTCGGAGATGTTGCTCCCGGGATCTTCGTTACAGACGCACGCGGGAAGAGGTTGAGCTGAATCGGCTGGATCCGGATCAGGGTACCGATGCAGGGCTGTTGAGACGGTGCTACGGCCCCGAAGTCCATACGCCGGGAGACTCTGAACGGGAATCGGAATCGTCTCGCGCATCAGTCTGCCTCTTCGAGAACTGCGCGTTCACCCGCGCTCAGTTCGTCTTTACTCGGTTTTGGTTCAGGGATCTCGGCCGGTTCATCCGGGAGATGGATTTCGATGATTCGCTCGTCAGGATCGTACTCAAGGAACACCATGGGATCGTCGTGTACCAGGTGCGTCTCCGAGAGGGTGGCATCCTCGACCTCCCTAGCGATGAGATTGGATGCCTCCATGATCCGTCCCGGGATGGTGATCGTATAATTTTCGTTGCGGTCAAGCAGTTTCACGCAATCTCTCATCGGTACTCACCCTGACCAGTACTTGCAACAAGTCGCATGTACGCTGGCATGGGATTATCTGCGAGTGGAAGGGCCATGAAGACGGAATACTGTACGAGGTTTCAGGGGGATCTCTTGGAAACTCATGTCTTAACAGCCATCAAGTCCACCCTGAATAGGTGGCAATGGCACAGCCATCCACAGAACTGTTCGCCGATACCAGATCCGTACAAGCAGCGAACGGCAGCTACACCGTCACTATTCCCGTGGGATCGTCGAACGGTACAACATTGAGGCTGGTGACGACGTCCTCTGGTACGACGATGCCGAGAGTGAGGAACCCCATTTCCTTCCTCCGAACGCTCGGGAGCCATAGCGTCTGGATTCCGATTTGCTCTGTTACCCCACAAATTGATTTTCGATGCGCCTGTGGGGTAACCATGACAGAGAGCCCTGAGAGACCAACAGCACCAGAGCTACCGCAATATGTTCTCGACCCACTGGACCGGCAGTCTCCCGAACGGCTGGAAGCAATTGCCGCCTATGCAGAGGCTTTAGCCGACTGGAAGCGGTCACAGCGCGAAGAAGACGTGGCTGTAACACGTGCGGCCGAGGAGGTCGACGAGGAGGCCATCGAAGACCTCGAGGAGCGTGGCTTCGAAACTGATCCCAAAGCCTACGAGGACGTACCGTCGAAGGCGTACATCACCGTCAAGGAGACAAAGCCCGGATATCACTACTACTACTGGCAGTGGCGTGAGGGCGACAGCTGGGCGAACGAGTATATTGGGCCAGTCACGTCGGAGAACGATTCGTAGATCGTCATCGGTCACAAAGCACGCGACGAGTTCTTGTTCAAACGACCATGGCCCAATGGGCCATGGTCATTCCAAGCAGCGAATCAAACCAGAGGTTCGACGACAATATGCTCTTGAACCAGCCGCGGACTCTTCGAACGGCCGTCGGTGTCGTAGGTAATGATGCTGTGCTCGGCAAGAGCTTGGAGGTCTCGACTGACCTGCGCCTTATCGCGATCAAGGCGACGGGCGAGGGCCCGAACGGAGTCGACATCTTCGCGGCTGAGCAGGTCGACGATCTCGTAGCGTTTGGGAGTGAGCACCTCTTGGGCCGTCTCCAAGCTCAGAACTTGGACGCCCTCCATACCCCCGCGGGCGAGGGCCCGGGCCATTTCTGAACGTCGGTCGATACGATCTTCCTCGCTGGCGGCTTTGAATTGAATGCTCGACATACTATATTTTCTCTTATCGTTGTGTAGATACCACAACGATATAAGTATTGTCTTACGGTCGGCTGAGCACCCTTCGGAGAGAATTTCTTACCACAACGGTCAGAATCGAAACATTTAAGTTCGTGGGGATATAATGTATATATGAGGAGCGTGTGCTTTGCTTCTCATATTGTAAGAATTTGAATATGTCTCAGAGTGATTTCAGCTACGGGTATGAAGTGACGACGTTTCGCGGACGGAAGTACAGCATCGGGGCTCGACTGGATCCCAGCATCAACAACGTAGAGTCGTTTGCCATTCTCCTCTACTTCCAGTTGGCAGACGGGACACGCGTCGAAGTGGCGAAAGTCGATGATTCGCCTCACGAGGAGGGCGACATCCACGTCGACCGCTACTACCGGGAGGTGGGCGCTGAGGTCAAGGACTTCGACACCGACATTGAGGACTGGACGGACGCGGAGGACTACCTCAAAGAGAATGGGCAACGGTTCGCGCGACTCTACCACGAGAACCACGGCACGGAGGTGAGAGCAGACGGCGCAAACGGCTGATCGCGTCGTCCTTGTTACGATATAGTTGTCCGCCAAAGAAAAAACATTGAATGTAGGAGTATACACACAAATTCCCACATTCAAGTGGGAGCTAGCCCTGTTTGTTTTTAAGTAGAGGTTCAGTCGATGGCCCCAATCTGAGGATTCCAACATTCGTGCCAGATAGGAGTTTAAACGTCTCAATACCAGCGAGTCAGGGTGGATCAATCCCAGGAATAGGTTGGAGCTGAATCCGTACCAGTCGACGAGTTCAGCCAACTTAGTCTAAGTAAAGGTTATATTGTTTCCGTAAGCCAGACAAAACATCCGGATGACTCGTAAACAGATAGGGAAAAACACGGGGAGGTCTGGGCGAGTAAATCTGTCCGGGCCTGAACTCGATAAGTTCGATGCGGAGGTGGGCGAGCCAATCAAAATCGACATCGCTGAGTCGAAAGAGATCGCTCACGCACTCATCAACAACAGCGACCGTGGAGAGTTCATCATCGTCTCCAAACCGGGGCAACAGGAGGTTGATTCATGAGTAGCTCGGACTATCCGAGTCTGTTTGAGGCGTGTACTCCTCGAGGAGATGTCCTCGACGGGACGCTGCAGGAGGATCAGTTCGCAGCTAGCTTGGCGACTGTCGCTCATTCGCCGGATGACTCCGCTCCGGTCTATCGGAATGCGACGCAGTTCTTCGATATGACGTACCCGACTGACGGGCTGCGAACGCTCCTGAGTAATCTCACGGGACGGTTCCTCGCCGCTGACGGATACGACAGCGGCGGTTATTCCAGCAGTATTCTGTGTCTGGACACCCGCTTCGGTGGGGGCAAGACGCACGACCTCATCGCCTCGTACCATCTCGCGAATCATCCGACTGATATTGGCGATCTCAGTCGCCATCTCGTAGAGGGTGAGGACGACCTCGGTGCTGCCTACCTAGATGCGGTAGATCAGGGTCTTGATGTCGATACCTCCGTCTTCGTCGGAGGACACGTCGACGCCCGAAATGCCCGGAGCGATCGGTCAGACCCGAACGCTCCGAACACGCGGACGATGTGGGGCGAAATCGCCTACCAGCTATACGGCCTCGATGGCTACGAATATATCAAAGAGTACGACCAGGACCGGAACGCACCTGGCGGGAATACGCTGAAGGGGCTGTTCGAGCTTGGTGATGGTCCTGCCCTCATCCTCATCGACGAGATTGCAGCCTACCTCGAGGCGGCGTCCGCGGTCGAAGTCGGGAACGCGACGTTAGCCAGTCAGACCCTGAGCTTCGTTCTCTCACTCCTCGAAACCGCGTCAGAGGTCGACGAGGTCACGGTCGTATACAGTATCGCAGACACTGCTTTCGAGGAAGAAGCTGAGGAAGTCCGTTCCCTTATCGACGAACTCAATCAGATTGGTCGTCGGCAACACAAGACGGTCACCCCGACCTCAGAGAACGAGGTAGGACAGGTTCTCCAGCACCGGCTCTTCGAGGACATCGAACGGGGGCAGGCCGAGAGACTCGCGGAGTCATACTTCCAGTACTACGCTGACAGCGACCGACAGTTCCCGCAGGAGGCGACGGACGCCAGCTTCGTGGACCGGCTGGAACGCGAGTACCCGTTCCATCCGACGATCATCGATACACTCACCGAGAAGATCGATACGATCCCCAAGTTCCAGCGAACTCGGGGCGCGCTGAAGCTCCTCGCACGAGCAGTCTACTACCTCTGGAACCATCAGCCCAACCACTACGACCGCCACTGGATTCGACTCTACGACCTCACGCCCGCCGACAACGCTCCCGACGGGAGTATCGACTCGACGCTTCGTGAGACGCTGTTCGAATTCGTCGACCTGAGCGCGGCTGTCTCGGCCGACATATACAGCGAAGATAACACTGCCCACGCTCAGCTCGAAGACCGCAAGTGGACAGAGAAAGGGATTCCACCGCTCGGCGGCCATCTGACGACAACTGTCCTCTGGCATAGCCTCGCCTACGGGGAGCAGGCAACCGGACTCACGCGTGCGGAGATGAACGCCGCACTCGGCCACCCCGACATCCGTTTCGACAACTACGATTCGGCGTTGGAGGCGCTGTCTGGCGGGGACATGAACGTCGCGTGTTACTACCTCTACGACGAGGAGCGAGTTCGGTTCAAGTCCGATCCGAATCTCATCCGTATCATCGACCAGCGGGTGGACAACACGCCCGATGCGCAGGCCCGGAATCGGTTCGAATCGCGGTTGGAGAACTCCGAGATCGGAACTGGCGGCTTCAAGACCGTCGTCTTCCCGGAGTCACCGGCCGACCTCCCAGACAAGGTCTCCAAACCACAGCTCGCGGTGATGCACATGGATACCGCTCCCGTCTCCGATGGCGGGAGTGAGACTCCGGAGAAAATCCAGACGCTGTACCAGAAATCCGCTTCCAAGCACGGCGGCGAGACCCAGAGCCGGGTCTACAAGAACTACGTCCTCTTCCTCGCCCCTGACAAGGAACGAATCCAAGGTGCAATCGACGAGGCCCGTCAGCTGGAAGCCATCGAGGCACTTCTCGACGATTCCCAACAGACAGCCGACCTCTCCAACGAGCAGATCGAAGAGCTCCGTGAGCGCCGTGACCAGACGCACGGACTCTTGGGTGAACTCGTCCGCGGGGTTTACCGTCACCTGTACTACGTCGACCGAGACGGCCTGACGCATCTAGCGATCAACGCCACGGAGGCGAATGGTGGCACGACGCTCGT
Organism: Haloplanus rubicundus; assembly: GCF_003342675.1. Lineage (NCBI taxonomy): Archaea > Methanobacteriati > Methanobacteriota > Halobacteria > Halobacteriales > Haloferacaceae > Haloplanus > Haloplanus rubicundus. The sequence goes on from NZ_CP031149.1 coordinate 84,388, forward strand.
GAACGCCGTCGAGGAAACACTCGAAGACCGGCTGATTCGCGCCGACGCGGGACCGAAGGGAGTCGCGTTCTTCAAACAGAAGCTCTGGCAGCAGACCCAGGACAGCATGACCACCGAACAGCTGGTCACGCAGTTCGCGAAGAAGCCTGGGCTTCCGTACCTCCTCAACACCAAGCCGCTTCGGAAGACGATAGCGAAGATGGTAGACGATGCGGGCTACACCTACTGGGACAGCACCGCCGGCGAAAACGGCCTCGCGTACTGGGACGGCGACGAGGACGATCATCCTGAGAACTGGCGGAAGGCCAATCCGCTCTCCGGGTCGCCGGATGTCCGCACGAGCATTCGTGATTCGGACGTCAAGATCGGCGACGAGTACGTCGTCTACACCGATGTCAACGCGCTCCTCGACGTCCACCACGACATCATCCGACCCCCAGAGACCGAAGAGACGACGTGTGCAGAGCCGGAGTGCGAGGTCGAAGTCGACGAAGAGGGAGAGTACTGCTCGCAGCACGAGCCGGATGACCTCGAGTGTTCCAACTGCGGGAAGACGGTCGCGAGTCAGAACGAGCTGAATCCACGCGGTCTCTGTGCCGAGTGTGCGCAGCCGCAAGACTGGGAGCAGTCGACGAGCGTGATGGCGGCCTCCCGAGCCTTCAACGAGGTCCGGACGCATGCCCTGGGGAAATCCTCCTCGGGGAGCGACCCGGGAATCGATCGCATCACCATCGAAGTCAGTGGCGACGATCAGCTGTCGAAAGGGTCGTTCATCGCCCAACGCCAAGCGTTCAAGGACCGGGCAGACAACGTCTCGGTACGGATGCGGTACAAGACGGAGTCGTCAACCGGGGCGTCGTACCAGGCCGACTTCACCGGCGGTATCGACGAGTTCTCCCGCGTGACGAACCAGCCGGACCCGTTCGACGGTGCGTCCCTCGTCGAACTGAAGTTCCGCGTCGACTTGAGCGACCCTGAACCGATAACGAACGCGGAGGACGATCTGCTCGCGGAGCTCCAGGACGAACTCGGGTCGACGAACATCGACGTGAAGGTTCAAGGACGAGGACCGGTCGAAGTGCCCGCAGAGGTTCAGCAATGACGTCCCACCCTACCCCTGACGCAGACGCGACACCACCACTCGGACCCGAGGAAGAGACGATCGGGACAGACCACTTCGGCAGCAGCGTCTATGGGGGCCGCCCGACCTTCGCACTCGTCCGTCGCGACGACGCCGACGGAGCATTGCTGACACTGTACGAGCTGTTGCCCGAGGCGCAGGCTTCCGCTCGTTCTGACCGTCTCCAGCGTGGCAACCCCAACAGGGGCCTCGTCGTGGAATCGTTCGAATCGGTCTTCGGAGAGTCAGCGGATCCGGAGGTCGACAGATGGGAGTGGGACGACTGGACCGCGGTGAAGGTCACACGACTGTCTGAGAGTCGACTGCGCTCCATTCTCCCGCTCGTCCGGGAGACGCTTCGCGGAGCAGATTTAGAGGAGTCTGTCCTCACCGCTGGCGGTGCTGTCGAGGTGTTCCTCCCGGAGACGGTCGGCGTTCGACTAGCATTGGGCTTCCTCGGTGTGAAGCCTATCCAGAGGGTAGACCGGATGCGGGCGTTCTGTCGTGGTATCGCGCGAATGAGTGACGAAGAGTGCTACTACTGGCACGCGAAGTGTCGATCTCCGTCAACTCCGAATGGCGAGAAGGCACTGCGAACACTGCTGACTAATCATATCTAACTATGAGTGAAAATCCGATTCAAGATACTGACGAGAAATCGTTGAAACCACTCGCTATTGAGGGTAAATTACCCCTGAAAGCGGTTGGGATCGAGAACCTCCGTGAGGCGAACCCACAATACCTTCCGCCTCATCGCTACCTTCACCCTTGGTTTGCAAGGCGGCCAACACCTGCGTCACGTTTAGCGATTCTTGCTTCAGTTCTACCAAAGGATACAGACTCAGATAATCTGCTCCGGTGGATGCAGATCGGTCCAAACAAGGACATTAGCGGGAGTCTGAGTGACTACGTTGAAAGAAAGAAAGCTACGGAGACCGAACGAGATGGGAATTTAGAGAGTCACTATGGGTATCCCCGCCCGTTCACGAAGTCACCGACATCCTCAGAGCGGTCAGAGATACACGATATCCTCCGGGAACACTGGGATGGTGATTTACCGACCGTACTGGACCCGACCGCGGGCGGTGGTGTTATTCCATACGAGTCCCTCCGATATGGCTTCCCAACTTGTGCTAACGAGTTGAATCCAGTGCCATCTCTGATGCTAAAAGTGATGCTGGAATATGCTCCAAGTGTTGGTGATATTGAGTCGCTTGTAATGCATTGGGGAAAGAAGGTAGATGAACGTGCCAGCCGAGACATTCAGAGATATTTCCCGAGTGAGTCAGACAGCCAAACACCCGACAACTATGTCAGCACATACCATATTCAGTGTAACTCTTGTGGAGCAGATATTCCATTAGTCCCAAAGTGGTGGATACGGACCCGTAGCGATGGTATTCGGGTTGTTGTTCGTCCTGAGATACTGGATGATGGCAGAATTGAGTATGACGTAATTGTAGACCCAACAGAACAAGACCTTGAGGGGTTTTCTCCTGATGATGGGCCAGTTTCGCGAGGAGGAGATGTTGAATGTTTGCAGTGTGGAGTAGTTACTGAAGATGATGAGGTCCAGAAGCGATTCGTTGAAAATGAATTCGAATATACGGTTTATTGTGTCAGGTATATAAAAGGTGATGGAAGTCATGGATTTCGTTCACCAAACCAGAAAGACGTCGAAGCTATTGAGAAAGCAAGACAGCAAATCGAATCTGACTTCGAACTAGCTACCTTCCTAACAACTGAAATTCCAGATGGACAGGAGACAACCAGAACAAATAGGCATGGGATGACTCAATGGCGGGACCTCTTTTCTCCTCGCCAGCTAGTTTGTAATTATCAATATATTGAATCAATTCAATACTATTCTGAGGAGATACTGGCAGAGTACGATCAACAGACAGCAGAAGGCATCCTTACACTCCTCACTCTATCCATCAGCAAACTTATCGACCGCAATTCTAGACTGACCCCTTGGGACACGAGCAAGGGGTATCCCAGTCAGATGTTCAAATCACAAGACCTTGGATTCAAGAGGATATTTGTAGATACGAATATCTCAATTGGTGGTGTTGATTTCCTATCATATTTAGAGAAGATATACGATTCGTATGAGGAATTAGTTAATTACCTGCCAGAAGAAAGCGACCCGGCTAAAGTTACTGTTGATGACGCTGCCTCTCTCACTTACGAAGATGAGAGTATCGAAGCAGTAGTGGTTGATCCTCCCTATTATAGTAGTATAATATATTCCGAGTTATCTGACGTTTTCTACGTCTGGATGAGAGAAGCGCTAAAAGACACTTTCCCAGACATATTCAGTCAAGAACTGACTGACAAAAATAACGAAGCGGTAGCTAACCCTAACCGGTTCAAATCAGTGGCGGGTGATGAAACGTCCAAGCGGGAACTTGCAAGGGATTTCTATGAGCAGAAGATGAGTGACATCTTCTCTGAACTCTACAGAGTTCTTGAACCAGGCGGGGTTATGACTGTAATGTTCACTCACAAAGAGACAGACGCGTGGGACACGCTGACAATGTCTTTAATTAAATCTGGGTTCATAGTCACATCAACTCATCCGATCACCAGCGAAATGCCTCAACGTGCCGGTATGAGGGAAACGGCTTCAGCAGACAGTACTCTCCTTCTCACCGGAAGGAAACCACACGGGGACCGTAATCCAAAGAATGCGGTTCCAACTCTGTGGAGTGACGTCAAGTCAGATACTCGGACCGCAGCAAAGAACGCCGCTCGCGAACTCATTAATTCGGGCCTGAGCCTTACGAAGACTGACGTCATCATTAGCGCCTTCGGTCCGACATTGAGGGTCTTCGCCGATGCATATCCTGTAGTTGACGACGAAGACAACGAGGTTCCTCCACGACGAGCACTTGAGCAAGCCCGAGAAGCAGTCACCCAGGTGCTCGTTGACGAATATCTGGAGGCGGAAGGTATCGGCGAACTGGACGATATCACGGAATGGTACGTACTCTGCTGGCTAGTCCACGAATCCCAGACGTTCTCGTACGATGAGGGTCGACAACTTGGATTGGGTATCGGTGTTGACGTCGACGAGATCAAGCGTAGCACGAAGACTTGGCGTAAGAGTCGCGGAGATATGAAGCTCCGAGGACACGCAGACCGTGTACAGAATGTTGAAGAGAAAGAGGAGAACCGATCCAGTCGTATCCCGGTGAATCCTGACGACCTCTCGTTCGGACTCGCTCTGGACAAGGTTCACGCCGCGATGCATATCTACGACGTTAAGGGAGAGAGCGCCTGCTGCGACTGGCTGCGTGAACGGAACTTTGACTCCGATTCGACGTTCAAAGCGACACTTCAGGCTCTCCTTCAAGTTCTCCCACACGACCACGAAGACTGGGAACTTGCTCGCGATCTCGCTGTCGGGCGGACGCGAGACGTCCTTGATTTGGACTTCAGCCCGAACGTCTTCGCCGAGAACAGCGAGCAAACTCAGCAAACAGGGATCGACGACTACTAGATGGTTACAGCACCGGGCAACGCGCCACCCACAGTACTAATATAATATATAGACAAGCCTACGAGAGATGGAATTGCCCGACGAACAGGAGTTCCACGAATTTATTGGCGAGGCACTTCAGGTCGCTGTGGTTGAGCTGGCAGCAGCATTTCCTGACCAACGTCATCTCGAAATCTCGTGGGACACGATTGAGACCTATAACTCTGAATGGTCTCGTACACTTCGCTCGAATCCTGATGCATTCTTGCGGGCGTTTGAACAGGCGCTGACGACGTATCCGGCGATTCCGCCGTACGGACAGATTTCCTTCTATGATGGTACAACCAATCGTGCCGACCCACCATTCATTCGATTGACCGATGTCCCTTTCGAGACACCCATCGCCGAAGCGCCGAATCGTGTTGGAGAATTAGTGCGCGTGATCGGGTACGTTGAATCGCTTGATGACCCCGAGGTTCGCGTGGCCAAGGCAGTATATGAGTGTTCACACTGTGAACACACTCATCGTATGACAGTTATCGGTCCAGAGTCCGTATCCTTGTCTGCATGCCCGGAGTGTGGTTTCAAAGACGGCTACCAGTTTGACGGGTTGCGGTCACAAATGATGGATGCACAAAAAGGTCGTATTCATCCGCTCGATGTAACTGAGGAAACCACTGTCGACATCGAGCTTCAATATAGTCTGATTGATTCAGTCTCGCTGTATGAACCGATCGCACTGACGGGCCAAATGTACGTAGAAGGAGAAACCCACCAGCGATCGCAGTTGTGCCTGCTGGTGAATAATATCGAATCAACCGACCAAACGGTTCATCGGCCTAATGTTGAGGCCGCAGAAACGTACCTCAGCGCATACGTTGCGGAGCCCGAACATTTCACTGCTGACCTTCGTGAGTGGATGCTCCGGAGCACGACCGTCCTCAGTACGCAATCACTCACGGAGGAAGAAGCGCAAGCTAAAATCATTACTCCCTTACTCCACAAACTCGGCTGGAACGTGTATTCAAATAACGTCCGGATCGAGTATTCTGAACCTGGTGGCGGAGGGACTGTCGATTATATGCTCACTGATGGGTCAAATAGGCCGCTTATTCCAATTGAGGCGAAGGCTCCGAATATCGATCTCGGAAGTGCAGTCGATCAACTTGAACGATATATGCAGAGGTTTTCATGCGAGATTGGACTTCTGGCAAACGGGCGAGAGTACCGTTTGTATGACCTTCCACCAGATACACAGGAGATACGACACCGCTGGACCCTCGATGTCCGCGAACTCCCCGTTAATACAGCCGCTCTTACTGGTCTTCGATACGATGTCGCGGTCGCTGAAGATTCGCTTCGTGCCATCTACGCGGCTCACTAGCGAGAAGTCAGATGACCGTCGACATTATTCGGAACGTGACGACTCCGACCACCGAGTTGACAGGGCGGGAGAATCCCGAACAGCGGCACTGAGTGCGTGAGGCAGTACTAGCGCCATCCATATGCCAGAGAATTAAGTGAGCACCTCGATAATCGAAACTAACTCGATGGATGGCTGATCTTACAAACGAGACGTGGCGCTCGATATACGAGAGCCAGCCGGGTGGCTCCAGTTCGTATCTCGTCGATGAATTCTATGTCCCCGCACTTGAACGGTCGATTCGATATGATCGAATCGCTGGCTACTTTTCTAGCAGCGCACTCGCGGTCGCGTCTCGCGGAATCGACGCCCTCCTCGAGAACGACGGCGAGATGCGGCTCGTCGTTGGCACCGAACTCTACTCTACCGACCGTCCGGTCTTCGAGGCACTCACTGACGAACTGACCGACTCGTTGAAAGAACTGGAAGACGAGCAGCTGGACGCACAACTTCAGCTCCTCGCCCGGCTCCTCCGGGAAGGCCGTCTGCACATCAAGGTCGCCGTCCCCCGCGAAGGATCCTGGCGTATCTTCCACCCGAAGATGGGTATCTTCCACGACGACGATGGGAACGCACTCTCGTTCGAAGGGAGCGTGAACGAGACCGTCGGCGGGTGGAAGAACAACTACGAGCGATTCAAAGTCCACCGCTCGTGGGTCGACAAGCAGTCGTCCTACGTCGACGGCGACATCGATACCTTCGACCGCCTCTGGGAGAACGAGCATCCCTACGTCGAGGTGTACGACCTCCCAGAGGCCATCGAGAAGGAACTCATCGACTGGAAGGATCCGGACTCGCAGACGAAACTCGAGGAGGCGATTCAGATCGCCCGGGGGGAGGCACCGCCGACGGAGCGCGACAAAGCGAACATCATCGCCGACGGGCATCTCTCCCCCGGGGGACTTGCGCTCGCAGAGGAAGGCAGCACGATCACGCCCTGGCCTCACCAGCGCGTCGTCTCCGACACACTGATCAACACCTATCCGAACAGCTTCCTGCTCTGTGACGAGGTCGGCCTCGGGAAGACGATCGAAGCTGGCCTGACACTCTCCCGCCTTGGGCTGACTGACGAGCTCGAGACAGGGCTACTGCTCGTCCCAGCGAGCCTCACTGTTCAGTGGCAGGAAGAGATGTGGGAGAAGTTCAATCTGAACACCTACCGGTACGAGCGAGGGAGCAACTACGAGTACGCATTCATCGATGCGTTCGGACGCGAACATTCTCCGCCCGGCCCATCCGAACTTGACCTCCGCGGGCAGGAACGAGAACAGGCCTGGGTGGAAAGCCCAATCTGGCGGTTCCTGCACGAACAGCAGGAGGGAGACGATAACACCGGCCCCGCGATAGTCATCATGTCCTGGCATACTGCGCGACTGCGGGATCGATGGGACCAGGTAGCACCCAAGGATGGTGGCCAGACGCGAACGCGAGACGACGTACCTGCGAGTTGTCGTGGCCGACAAACATCCAATCGAGAAGGTGTCTGGGACGCCGTCATCGTCGACGAGGCTCACAACGGACGCAAGGGGAGCAGCTTCTACTCGATGCTGGAACGCCTTCGCGACCACACGCAGGCGTACTATCTCCTCACCGCGACACCCATGCAACTTCATGCAGGCGAACTCTACGATCTGATGTCCTTGCTCGACCTCCCTGGTGAGTGGGACAATCAAGACGAGTTCGTCGAGTTCTTCGAGACCCGCCGTGCGCTCACGAAAGCGCTTGACAAGGAGTTAGCTGGGAATCGCACTGCGGACGACGAGTCGTGGTCCGCACAGGCTACGCTCACCGAAAGTCGGTATCAGGACCGGCTCCCAGGCGAACGGAGCCTCTCCGACCGCGTGTTCGACGCTGTTGGCACCGAACTAGACGTAGGAGACGACCAGCAGGCCCGGTCTATCGCCAAGCAACGCGTACTTCGAGCCTGTGACCTCGCCAGCGACTACGGCGAGCACTACGATGGGTACATCGATGCGTTCGAATCCGCGATGGACGAGCACGATGTCGACCCATTCGACGCCAAAGAGGACGAGAAGCTGAAATACCTCCTGTATCCCTCGTGGAAAGCAGATGATGAGTGGCTGACGTTCTCGCGAAATGAGCGACTTGCAGCACTCGACGAGCTCTCGGAATCAGGCTGGAAAGTCGTACAGGATGTCCTCGGAGAGTCGACCCCTGTCGATGCGCTCATCCATCGGAATACCCGCGACACCCTTCGCAAGTACGAACGTGTGGGGCTTCTCGACGCGACGGTTCCTGACCGGAATCCCGAACAGCACAAGATAGAGCTCACGGACGAAACGCGCCGCGTGTACGACCGCATCGACGATTACACGAGAAAGTTCTACAAGCTCGCGCAGCAGTCTGACGAGGCTGAGTCCCGGGCAATTGGGTTCGTGATGACGACGTATCGTCAGCGACTCACAAGCAGCGTCTATGCGATTTCGCAGAGTCTCCAGAACCGTCTCAAGAAGCTCCGTGGTCAACGGACAGTGCTGAAGGGTAAACAGCGTGCTCAGGAGGCGGGTTCGGGTGGCTCTCGCCAAGTGGTGATGGAGACGCTCTCCGAGTACGATCTTGAGGACGTCGAGGCGCTAGAGGAACTGGAGGGCGACTTGGAAGATGCCGACCTCGCTGAGATCATCCCTAACGTTACTGACGAGGGACTTCATCTCTTAGACCAGGAGATCGAGGAGTTGGAGTCGTTCGTCGACGAACTGGCGGAGATAGACCAGGATCCCAAAATTGGTCAACTCATCGACGATCTCAACGAGCTGGACCACGAGGGACACAACCGGGCGATTATCTTCACACAGTACGCCGATACGATGGATTTCATCCGTCAGAGCCTCGTGTCGATCCACGGGGAGACGGTCGCGACTTACTCTGGCCGCGGCGGCGAGATGTACGAGAGCGATTCTGGATCGTGGACACACGTCGGGAAGGAACGTGTGAAGCGCGAATTCGCGGCTGACGATGGAAGAGTGGACATACTCGTCTGTACGGACTCTGCGAGTGAGGGACTGAACCTTCAGGAGTGTGGCGCACTCATCAACTACGACTTACCGTGGAATCCGATGCGGGTCGAACAGCGTATCGGGCGTATTGACCGTATCGGACAGCGGTACGACGAGGTGACAATTCTCAATTACAGTTACCAGGACACGGTTGAGACGGACATCTACGAGCGACTAGACGCACGGATCGGCCTTTTCGAGAACGTTGTTGGCGATATGCAACCGATTCTCTCCGGTGTCAGCAGCCAGATTCGATCCGCGACACTAGAGACGGAGCGGGACGAAAGCCGGGATGCGGTTGAGCGAGCCGATCAGGAGTTCTCTGACCAGATTGAGAAGCAGGAAGAGAGCGACAGAGTCGATGTCGGCGAATCACTGGACGACATCGATGAACCGCTCGCGCAAGACGTAATTGACGAAGCGAAGCTCGATGCTTGGGAATCGTTCAAACATCCAGATATCCTCGATGTCGGTGCTGACGACTACGACACAGAGAGGCCGTTTACTGTGCAATCTCTCGAGTCGGTCTTGACGAGGAGTGAAGCTCTCGTAGAGGCGGGAATCCAATTCACGAGTGTCGACGAACTCGGGCTGGATGTGACGGACACCGAATACGGGGATGGCTTTGACTTCGGGGAGTGCACGTACCGACTGGAAGTCAGCGACATAGAGTCTATCCCAGAGTTAGACACAGAGGGAACACTGGCCTCCGTGATTGCTCCGGAGGAAAAGACGGTCGCGGTGACGTTCTCGGACGAATGTGCGGAGGAGTTCCCGTCGCTCCATTATTTGGCACCTAGAAATCCGTTGCTGCGACACCTCATCCACACCTGGAAGAATACTTCAGATAAATCTGAGCGGCTGATTAAATACACCGAATCCGATCAACAGTTGTCTCGTCCAATCGTCTGTGGGTGGGGTAGAGATCGCACCATCAGCGTGATTTCGGACGATGGGACTGTCACAGGAGCGACCTCTGTGGATGAGCTGTCTAAATGGTGCGAGAATTTTGTAGCCAACCGAAAACAGTGAAATCATCGGCGATAATAATCCGGACCGGTCACGCTGGATAGAGAACTAGCGCGTTCTTAGGCCACACCAATGGCCAAACCTACCAGTTCCGGGATGTATTTTGCGGATTATTTTGCTGGTTGATTGGTGTGATTGCCGCCGAGAGACAGAAACCCGACGCCGTCATGCGATCTCTCACAGCCTAGATTCACAAATAACAAACCTTATTTCTAATAGTAGTACCACCAGCCTCAGATTGGTACGGGCGACCCCAGTTGGCAGCGACCACCTCGTCTTGGACCTTCGTGTTTAGTTAAGCGTAAAAAGTGAGGCGGGTGAACTTCTTGCTGGTCTATGGCAGAAATCACACGCCTCAGCGGGAATAACGACTGGATTGATTTGGATTTTGTGGAGCGAGAGCGGACACCCGAGTCGGCGATGAAGCTCGGTATTCAGATGCATCTGGCTGGACTATCACTTTCGAATACCGTCTCTGCGCTTGATAATTTGGGTGTCAAACGTTCTCGAAAAGCGGTTCACGACTGGGTACAGAAGGCCGATCTACAGCCGGTCAGCGGGAAGGCTCCGAATCAGGTTGCGGTTGACGAAACCGTGATTCGCATCGACGACCAGCAGTTCTGGCTGTACGCCGCCGCGGAGCCACAGACGAACGAATTGCTCCATTTACGGCTGTTTTCGACCACTGTAACCGCTCTCACTGAACTCTTTCTCAACGAACTGCGGGAGAAACACGATGTCGAATCCGCCCTGTTTCTCGTCGATGGCGCCAAACATCTCCAAACTGCACTCGACCGATCAGGGCTCCGATTTCAGACAGAACGCCACGGAAATCGGAATGCCATCGAACGTATATTTAGAGAAGTAAAGCGACGAATCTCTTCGTTTTCAAACTGTTTCAGCTACGTCGACCCAGCAACAGCTGAAAACTGGTTGCAGAGTTTCGTTCGCTGGCACAATGCTCCAAACTAAACACGAAGAGAGCGTGCGGCAGATGACGCGTGAGATTCTATCCAGATACTGACGCTGGCGGACCCATGGAACGGCCCAGGCTTTCCTAGGCTAGTTTAAGAGTAGTTGGAATAGAAGGAGTTGGACGACCCGCGCCGACGGGGTTGTTACGACGAACTATATCCGAGCGGCTCACCCGGCCGGAACGGCTGTTCATGTCGGCTGTCGCACCGCGTGGCATTGTCCCTGCAAGCGTCGCAACGCTGTTTGCCATCGAACTGACGCTCGCAGGGGACCCGGCCGCGGCACAGACGCTGCTCGGTGCTGTGTTTGTAGTCATTTTTGTGACGGTGATCGCTGAAGCTGGACTCGCGCGACAGATAGCGGACCTGCTTGGAGTCTCACCAATGCGAACAATAATTATCGGGGGCGGTCGGGTCGGCCGAACGCCTCGGCTACGACGCGGACGACGTCGCGTCGGTCGCCGACGGTGCAGACCTCGGCCTCGGGTGTGGGAATCCGAAGGCGTTCGCTGAGATGACGCCTGGTGAGACAGTACTCGACCTTGGCTCCGGTGCGGGCTTCGACTGCTTCCTCGCTGCACAGGAGGTCGGCCCAGACGGGGATGTCATTGGTGTCGACATGACACCGGAGATGATCTCAAAAGCGAGAGAGAACGTGACGAAGAACGACGCCGACAACGTTGAGTTTCGTCTCGGCGAGATTAGTCATCTCCCCGTTGCTGACGCAACCGTCGATGTCGTCATCTCGAACTGCGTTGTCAATCTTGCTCCCGAAAAACAGCGTGTGTTTGATGACGCTTACCGGGTCCTCAAGCCCGGCGGCCGTGTCGCCATTTCAGACGTTGTCCAAACCGCGCCGTTCCTGGACGATGTCAAGATGGATCCAGACTCGCTGACCGGCTGCGTCGCTGGGGCCTCAACAGTCGACGCCCTCAAAACGATACTTGACAATGCCGGCTTCGAAGCAATCGAGATAGAGCCCAAGGACGAAAGCACCGAGTTCATCAGTGACTGGGACGCTAACCGGGACCTCAGTGACTACCTCGTGTCTGCAACCATCGAGGCCCGGAAACCCCCTTGCGACGCCTGACCTACCCCGAGTACTGGTGGTCTCGACCACTCAAGCATTCCTGCAGGTGGATTGACCGAACCCCTACGAATCATCAACCACAATCTCGGAAGATGGAAATGATGTGCCTTCTGTTCGATCTATCTGTTCTGAACTGAAATAGAAATCTATCTCTCTTGTCGGCCTTGCGCTGGTTACGCTTCCAGAATATCTTGGATGTCGAGCTCTCTGTCCGGCAAAAACGTACGCTCCAAGGTTAATTTGGGCTCCGTCCGTCCGGCCGCTCAACGGCTTCGGCGGCCTCGATTTCATCCGTTTTCTCGACTTCGGCGAACATCGCTCGATACGCGTCAGACTCAAAGAGGTTGTTCCGGTCGAACAACTCGCGGGCGACGTCGGTGAGCTGGAAGAACCGGTACGGTTGGCCTCGTTCGAGCCCCTCACGGTCCCGTTCGACAACCTCGATTAGCCCTACCTCCTCCAGCCGGGCGAGATGGTCGGTGAGCGTCGAGGCGGCGACGCTCGGGTTGTAGTATTCGAGTTCCTTCTTCGAGGGCGCACCCTTGGGATGGCCGACGATCGTCCCGATGATGTTCGCGCGAGTCGTGTCATCGAGAGCACTCAGCGCTTCGATCGGGTCAAGGCCGGTTGTGTCCTCCGCGGGGGTAAACGCGGAAGCGTCGGGCCGGGACATCGTGTGTACACGTTCGAGGCCGCGCCGGATAACCATTTCGGTGAAAATCGAAATGGTTGGACAACACCTTCACGATTCCACTTTCGGTCTCGTTTCCGTACTGTTAGGTGGCGATGGTGTCTCTTCGACAATATGAATGAGGACGACAGTACCCGGACGGCCATCGACAAACTGGGCGCACAACCCGGTGAGGCACTCACACCCGAACGAGTTGAGGCGATCCAGACGGGGATGCACGAGAACCTCGGGCGGTTCATCAATACGACATCCTACTTTGTGTTGGGCTCCTACGGCGAGGACGAACGGCCGCGTCTTGAGGCTGTCCGGGACCACTTGGCGACCGAGGCCACTACATCTGATAAAGACGATGACGTCGATGCGTTTCTGATGGACGAAATCCTCGATATCACCGAGTTCTTTACCTCGAAATTCAAGCTCTTGGTGAGCTACGCCGACCACATTGTCGGTATCTACGAACACTCTCACGGCGGGCATGCTTGGGAGGCTGGCTACATCGATCAACCAGGCTACCGAGAGCGGACGAGGACGTTTTACCGGACCTACGAGAGCGATGAGGACCAGTACGAGGCATACGACGGGATGTTCGCGCACTACTTGCTGTCGATGGAGCGCGTCGACCGTGCGCACACATGGACGACCACAGACGAACTCCTTGAGGAGGTGCAGGCCGCGTCTGACGGAGATTAAGGGCCAACTATCGAACTTCCAACGAACCGTGCGACCGTCTGAGACTCAAAGGATCGATGACCACCGTCTCCAATACCGCGATCGCCGTTTACATTTATATCTGAGTATAGCGTGTGTGAGCTATGAGTTTCGAGATCGTGGGGTTTGAATCGGAACTTGGTACGGATGCGGCGCTGCCGCCCGACTGTGAGAGCGACGATCACATCGTACCGATTAGTTTCGAGGCGTTCTTTCCGAGTTCGTTTATGCGACTCTATACGGACGCAGAGACGTTTGCTGAATTTATGCAGGACAGCCCGTGGCGTGTCACGACGCTGGCCGAGTTCGAGATGATCCCGGAACCGGATCTCGATGTCTACGTCGACGATCGGACGGAGTTCAGGTCGTGGACGGAGATGCTCAGAGCAGCGGGTCCGGACTTCATCGAGCGGGTACAGAACCACTAGACTCTCTCACAGACCAGGAGTTTCAGAAATCCGACTTGATTTTGATCTAATACCGGTGATCGATTCCTCCGGGTAGGGAATTTCCCCCTTTGTTTATCGAGACTTCTCGCGTACTCGTACGTATGGGAGAACTCGAAACTGAAGCGGAGAAAACGCGGTCCGAAATTGCATCGTACCTCCGCGAACTGGCCGAGCAACTCGACGGCGACGGCGCTGTGACGCTCGAACTCGGCGGGAAGCAGGTTCAGTTGGACCCGACGAACCCGGTGACGTTCAAGCTGGAAGGCGAGTCGGACTGGTCCGAAGGGGATACCGAGGCAAAACAGAGTATCGAGTTCGAGTTAGTCTGGTGGTGTGAGGCACAGACAGCAGAAGAAGGAGTATTGGATATCACTACTGAAGGCCAGTAGTAGCCATTCCTCTCCTCAGGCTGTCTGTATTGAGTCACCTTACTGCGGTTGCATGCACTGCCTCAGAGCCTGTTTGGTGTTGTAGGCGGCACCCATCAGAGCGATTTCCCTAAATTCACGGGATCAAGAACTCTCCCGTACGGCGAGCCGATCGAGCGCTTCACGGCCGAGTTCACTGTCTTTGTCATCGAGCGCTGGTTGTGACGCCATGTGTATTCTCGCGTTGTGTGCCTGATCGGATGGCGCGAAGATGCGGTCCTGAACCCACCAGCGGCCGGATCGTGAACAAGATTTAGTCTGAATGGCACGCAACGACACAGCCAACTGGAGCCGGTTGAAGCCAGTGACGACACTAAGCAGGCCGTTTCAGCTTCGCGGTAGCGCGGAGCCCCCTTCCTCAAGGAGCAAACGACACGAAGAGGAGTGAGCGAGTAGGGAGGGGAGGAGCGCGTGACGAAGCAAAGCACATACGCACTCTCAGACGACTCAACCGCTTTGGTTAAATGGCGTCTCACACTCTCTGAAGGTATGGACGTGCGTCGAACAGCTGTCGTGAAACTCGACCTTTCTGACGAGCACCGCGACGCACTCCACCGAACCGCCGACCAATACCTGTCCTGCGCGAACCGAACCAGCGACTACTGCTGGTCCAACACCTCCTACACCGAGTGTAAAACCAACAAACGAGAGGTCCGAGATGCGCTCTACGCCGAACTCCGCGATGATACAGACCTTCCTGCACAGCTCGTCCAAGCCGCCATCAAACGCGCCGTCGAAGCCGTCAAAGCGTGCGTCGAACGCTGGAAGAAGCGACAGCGCGTCTCTTGCCCCACGTTCACCGCCGAAACAATGGACTACGACACGCGCAGCGCAACCTTCTACCGCAACAACGTATCGCTGGCAACTGTCGAGGGCCGGGTCGAACCATCGTTCGTACTTCCAGCGGACAGCCCGACGCCGTACGAGCGGTACGTACTCTCCGAGAACCACGAGTTCCGCGAGAGTACACTCCGGTACGATGCGGTGGACGATGAGTTCTACACTCACGTTTCGACGCGGCGGGTAGACGGCGACGACACAGAGGTTTCGAGAGATACCGGGCACCCCGACCACACGGTCCTCGGGATCGACCTCGGCGTCAACAGTCTCGCCGTCTCTTCAACCGGCACGTTCTGGCAGGGAGACGACTACGACCACTGGTGTCGCGAGTTCAAGAAGCGACGCAGCGAGATGCAACAGCGCGAAACGCAAGCCGCGCACAACGCCTTGCTTCGACTCGGGAATCGTGAGAGAGCGTGGCGAAAGCAGTACATCCACACTGTTGCGAACGAACTCGTCACAGAAGCCGTCGAACACGACTGCGACGTGATCGCGTTCGAGGATTTGACCGACATTCGCGAGCGGCTTCCACACGCGACGTGGCACCACGTCTGGGCGTTTCGACGCCTCTACGAGTACGTCTCGTACAAGGCTCCTGACCACGATGTCTCCGTGGAGCACGTCGAACCGGAATACACGTCCCAACGCTGTTCACGAACGGACTGTGGGTTCACGCATAAAGACAATCGTCACGGAGAACGCTTCTGTTGCCAGAAGTGTGGGTACGAGGTGAACGCTGATTACAACGGCGCGAAGAATGTCGGGTTGCGGTACGCTCGAAAGCAGATACACAGACTCCGTTCCTCGCCCATGTCGGGGAGCGGAGACGCAGAAGTAGACCTGCGTGTGAATGGTGGGACGGTGAACGGCGACGGGTCCCGGCGTATTGCTGGTGCGTGAGTGCCGGGAGTCCACATCAAAGCCCCACCCTCAACGAACCGAGGCGCGTCTGCGCCGAGGGAGGAGGGTGGGGTGGTTTACACTGGCACTACTGGCTCGACCGATAACATCACCAGCGTCGATGCAAAATAGCTCCACAAATATGGCGACCTACCGTTTCCGCGTCAAGTACGAGCACGATCCCCGGTCGCTGTGGCGGGACATCATCGTCGGGGCGGACCGAACCCTGGACGAGTTCCAGTCGGTGCTCAACAGCGCGGTCGGACTGAACCAGGATCATCTCTGGTTCTTCGGAACTGACCAAGACTACTGGGACAGCGACGTCCAGTACAAGCGCCCTGGAGAGATCGAACAATCCCCAGACGGAATGTTGCGCGGTGGCGAGGAGTATGACGCGGGCGAGACGACGGTCGGTCAGATGGCCCGTCAGTTGGACTTAGACGAACGCGACCGGATTTGCTACCTCTTCGACTACGGTGACGAATGGCGCTTCTATGCCATCCTCAAGGAGATCAACGAGGGCGGAACCAGCGATACAGAGCCGGAAGTCGTTAAAAAGAAAGGCGAGCCTGTCGAGCAGTATCCGCCGCCCGGCGAAGGCTGGTAGTCATCCTGAGGAATATCTGGGGCGAAGCGGCCCCGGTCAGTGTCGGTGATCAGGGGCGCGTCCGTCGATGGCGTGCGCCTCTGCCAACTCCACCACATCGTAGACGTGAATCCCTGATTTGAACCAGAGAACGCGGTCTCTCGCCTCCTCAAAATCGTCCGCTGAGCACTCTAACCGCTCCGACACTGCGACAAGCAAGTGGTCGAGATCGGCCCCTCGAATTTTCGCTAGCTTCTCATTGAGGTACTCGGGTGTCCAGAAGCCCACGATTTCGAAGATTGCTCGTCGTCCGTCCGGATGTTCGATCGCGAAGTCGGGGATCATCACTTCGGCACCGAGATCGAAGACATCGTCTTCTCGGACAAGTTCCCACTCCGTATTCGCTCGTTCCCACTTGTTGGCGAGCGTCCGTTCGACATCGCTATCGAAGCGGTTGCCAGCGCTGTAATGGGAATCGAGGCCCTCAGTATGGTCGAGCATGAACTGACGTGTCTCACCGGAGGTTTCGTCGACGAGAATCGTCGCGGTCATCTCCCACCGATCACAGAGGGGTAACGCCGGCAGGAAGTTCGCCATGCGAATCCCGTACTTCTGCGATTGGGAGAACAGCGACGCGGGCCCGTCCAGTACGGCCTCGTAGCCGGCGGCTTGGTCGGTACTCGGGACGCGTTCACCGTCGGCGTTGATCGGATAGATCCGGTGCATCAACCCGAACAGCTTCACGTAGCTGAACACCGTTCCGAAGTGATCCCAGACGCGAATTCGCATCTCCGTCGCATCGTAGAGCACCGCTTGGGCCAGCGCGAGGTTGTACCGGGTCAACAACCAGTCCACGGTGAGATCCGTGTGTTCGTACTCCGCGTCGCTGCTGCCGGTCAGGTTGGTCGTCGACGTCGATGTATCATCATCACTGGCGTACTGGTCGGCCGTCCGCGTCCCGATTCGGACGAGTCGCTTGTTGTCCTCGAGATCGGCGTACATCCCGCGATAACACTCTTCGAGCGACAGTCCGAGGTCGTCGGCGACCGCGCTGTACACCTCCAGTTTCTGTGTATCCTCGCCGAGGGTGGGCTGGCGGACGATCGGATAGCGCTCGTTAGCTTTCTCGAAGAGTTGCTGGCGGATCTCGCGCGGTTCGACGGAGGCGACGACCTTGAATTCGGACTCGTCTTTGAGGAGCTTCGCAAGCCCCTGAACGATCTTGTAGTCGGTATCCGCGACAGTCAACTCGTCAATCGCGTCCTCAAGATCGCCTTTCGGCTCGCCGAGATGGGCCTCGAACAACTGGAGCAATTCCCGAGCAGTCTTTCGGTAGCGCTCCTCATCAGGATCGATGAACAGCGGCGTAGTCATCTCGTCAGTCGTGCGCGAGCGTGCGAGGTCAGCCGTCAGCATTAGTTGTCACCCCCTCACGGCGTCGCTGGGAGACGTACGTCTCCATCGTATCCTCGGTGATGATTTCGTAGAGACGGGCGGGCTGGCGGTCGTCAGTGGGCCGCAGGATGCGCCCGAGCCGTTGCGCGTACTGGCGTTTCGAGGCGCTCCCGGAAAGGATGATACCAACGTTTGCCGCCGGGACGTCGATGCCTTCGTCGAGGACTTGGGACGTCACGAGCATCGAGTAGTCGCCCGTGCGGAACCGCTCGAGGATCTCGGTGCGTTCGTCGGTCTTCGTCTGGTGGGTGATACAGGGGACGATGAACTCCTGGGAGATGTCGTAGGCAAAGTCGTTGTTGGCGGTGAAAATGATGGCGCGGTCGTCGTGATGGCGCTTGATGAGATTGTCGAGCGTGTCGAGTTTCTTCTCGGCGGTGCGGGCGATTCGTTCGGCCCGTTGCTTGGCGATGAGTGCCCGCCGGCCTTGCGGGTCGTAGGACGTGCGTTTGAGAAACTCCGCATAACCCTCCTCCTTCCAGAGGTTGAACTTGTGACTGTCGACGTAGTCGCGATAGATCTGGTACTCCTCGTCGTATTGTTGGCGCTCGTCGGGCGTGAGCTCGACCGACATGTGGATCGTCTCGTATTTGCTGAGGTATTCGCCAGCGAGTTCGTCGACGTCCTCACGGTAGACGACCGGGCCGAGGAGGTCCTCGAGGAGTTCGTGCTTGCCGTCGGGCCGCTCGTAGGTTGCAGTCAACCCGAGGCGATATGGCGCGATCATCATCTCGGGGATCTGCCGGTAGGTCGGGGCTGGCAAGTGGTGTTCCTCGTCGACGACGAGCAGGCCGAACCGGTCGCCGTACTCGTTGACGTAGCGGTAGGCGCTGTCGTAGGTGGTGACGGTGATCGCGGTGACGTCGTGGCTGCCGCCACCGAGGACGCCGACCGGCTCTGTAAGTTGGTCGCCGAAGGCGTTGGTGAGCGTGGCGTGCCACTGGTTCATCAGGTCGATCGTCGGCGTCACGACGAGCGCGCTGACGCTGGCGTCGGCGATGGCCTGCAGCCCGAGGAACGTCTTCCCGCTGCCCGTCGGGAGGACGACACTCCCTCGGCGCCCGTGGTTGATCCAGGCGTCGAGGGCGGCCTGTTGGTAGTCACGCGGTTCGATGTGAAGTGCCGGCGTAAGTTCGAGGTCGGGGTAGCCCCGGGCAGCATCCTCGCAGGCTGCACCGAATCCATCGCGCAGCGTGGCTTGGTCGTCGCTGCCCGTCCATTTGCCGGCCCATTCGAGGAGGGTTCGATACCGATAGGCCTGTGTGCGATGCTCGTCGACGCGGTCGTCCCACTCCGCATGGGGCACATTCTCGGGTGCGTCACGGAGTAGGAGGGTTCCGTCGTCGAATTCGATCCGAATTCGCTATGTAGATACATGCGACCGGTCGGATTCAATCTGTGGGTCGCGTTTGAGTGGTTCCTGTGACTCGACGTGGGGGCGTCGGTGCTTCATACTCTTCGTTCGAAACTAGTGCTCGGTCAATCGCCAATTATCGAAGTTGCAAGGCTAAAACCCCGCCTTCAGTACGGGGAGAATGTCAAGACACTCTCGGATATACGTACGTGAACGGTTGGGCGAGCAACGCTCACCAGATTGATTTGACGACGACCATCTCCCAGACAGCAGGCTTTACCGTGCGCCACGCATTTTAAAAGTATGACTTCCAGTAGTCACATGGTGATCGCTGGCGGCGGACGCGTCGGATTCCGGGTCGCAGAGTTCTTCAAACAACGTGGACACAGCGTGACAGTTATCGAGCAAGATCCGGACCGAGCGCACGAGCAGGACTCGGACGATATTGAAATCGTGATAGACGACGCGACACATCCGTCCGTGTTATCAAACGTTATCACGGAGGAGACGACCGTCATCGGTGCCCTAACAGACAGTGACAGCACCAATCTCGCGGTCTGCCTAGCTGCGAAAACGTTCCAGCCGGACATCCGAACGGTCGCACGTATCACCAATGCCGACGACGAGGAGTTCGAACAACTCGTCGACGAAGTCGTGTTCCCGGAGCGTGCAAGCGTCAAAACCGCAGTGAACGCACTCAGCGGGAGCGACGTGCGAACGTTCGAGGACGTCACCGGTAAGATGGAGGTGTTCGACATCCGCGTCGCCCCCGAGTCGCCGATCGCAGGACAGCTTCTCGACGACGCTGACCTTCCGGAGGGGAGCCTCGTGATCTCCGGGGCGGGGGGAGAGCGGACAGCTACCTCCGAAACGCGACTGGAAGCCGGCGAACGGTATATTATCGCAGCCGATCCTGCTGCCGCAGATAGCGTTATCTCGGCGTTCCGTGGGGAATGAGAGACGGCGGGAGCGCTGGTGTTCAAATTTGCGACCCTCTCGATCATCGGGCAGAATATCCGGTCGATTCTTACTGAGTACGGCTATCGCTGGGAGATCGAGAGTGGGTACAGGTCGATCAAACGGTTCATGGCAGCGACGACGTCGAAGGATTTCGGGCTTCGATTCTTCTACTTCGCGTTTGCGTGTCTGCTGTACTCTATCTGGCGAGCGGTCGATCTGCTCGTGCAGGTTGAGTTGACCGATGAGTACGAGTACTCGCCTATTGTGACGGCCGACAATACGCTGACGCTGCTGAAGAAGGAGACTGGAATCGGGTAGTGAGGAACTCTATTCGAGTTAGCGTGCCGCTGAGTG
This sequence comes from Haloplanus rubicundus, assembly GCF_003342675.1. Lineage (NCBI taxonomy): Archaea > Methanobacteriati > Methanobacteriota > Halobacteria > Halobacteriales > Haloferacaceae > Haloplanus > Haloplanus rubicundus. The sequence continues at coordinate 105,250 of NZ_CP031149.1, forward strand.
GCTACGCTGCTGGAAGTCTCGAAAGATTACCCATATGATTGAGTGTTTGACAGGAATAGCTGCTTGGAAAGCAATCTGGATCAGTTTCCGCTGACCGAATCTGTCAAATTCACGCATCACAGCCCCGCTAAACCCGCTGTAGTCTCAACTTCCACCACGTTCCTTTCGATATATCACTATACAGTTTATTAACTACATCTGAATCCCTAAAGCACGGTATTTCTGCTTTAGAGCCTCTGTATCGCGCGTTTACTGAGTTGCATTTTCGAGAGTCGAGTGAGTACTCTTACTTCGATAAGAGTACGTACTTTCAAGCAGGTGGCCGCCGTCTACCAAAGCGAATCCCATGACTCCACCTGACATCCCAAGTATTCCCGCTCAGATAGCCCTCGAAGCACGGTTCCACGGAGGCGGTGAGTGAGATGAGTTCTTCTGGCAACGGCGAGGGCCACACGGACGGCCAGGATGATCGGCCGGTCGAGATCGCGGACGTCGTCAAGGATTACCTCACGGACAAGGGCAAAGGAGCGGAAGGAAAGAGCGGGACGTACCGCCGGGATGCAAAACGCGAACTCGGCCGCTTTTTCACTTTCCTCGAAGATGAGCGCCCGCGTTCGCCTACGACATTCGAGGAGCTGACTATCCGGGATATCCGCCAATACGCTCGCCATCTCGCGACACAGGATTGGACTGAAAGCACGAAGCAGAACTATTACGCCCACATTTCGGCGTTCTGCGGATGGGCGGTACGCGAGGGATATCTGGACGAGAATCCTGCGTTGAAATCACGGGCAAAAGAGCCACTTCCAGAAGACGACGGACGGAAGACCGAACGCCAACAGGCGTGGTCACCCGAGCAGCGAACAGCACTCTTAGAGTACGTCGACGAACAGGCACACGAAGCCATCGACGAAGTGGGCGAGAACCGCTACGAGGCGATCAAAGCGTGTCGCGACCGAGCGCTCGTCTATCTCCTGTGCTTCTCGGGTGTTCGCGGCGCGGAAGTCCTGGCCGATGTCGCCGACGCCCGACGAGGTCGTGATGGGCTTCGCTGGTCGGACGTTTCCCTCGAGGACAACACAATCACCGTCCTCGGGAAGAAGGGTGAATGGAGCGATAGGGCTGTCCCACCGTCTGCGATCCCGTCACTCGAACGCCTCCGGTCAGTACTGAACCCATCGAGTGACGACTGGCCCGTGTTCACGACGCTGTCGTATCCAACCCTCGTCGAGACGTTCAAAGACGAACTCGTTGAGCAGGACTATACGCGCAAAGAGGCTGAGAGTCTGCATCGCGAGCAGGTGAACGATGGGGACGTCTCGATGATCGAACTCTGCGTCGAGTACGATGTCGACCCTCCGGCGTTGACGACCCACAGCGCACGGCGGATTTTGCAGCGACTCACAGAGGAAGCAGACATCGACTTGGATGACGACAAACACGGCTATCTTGCCCCGCACGGCGCTCGTCGGGGAGCTGGCGAAGTGATGGTTCGGGAGTTCGGGTACACGGAGGCGGCACGGCACCTGGATAACTCCGAGGAGGTTGTTCGCGAGCACTACTCACATATCGAGGCGAGTGAACGCGCTCAGATGGCTGAGACGGCGTTTCAGAATCAGCGACCTAGCCAGAAAGATGTGCCCGACCAGGACTCCGACGGGTAGCACTCAGCTATCCACTGTGCCCCAGTCAGTAGCGGTCTTAATTTCCGTCATAGTAGTGCTAACATGTTGAATGTTCAAAATGTAGTTACCGTGAATAATGGAAATAGTGTAACAAATAGTACTAACAGCAACAGCTTTTTTAACAGTAACATCGCTAATAACGGTACTACTGACTATAGTAGTAATAATGGTAATACCGCATATACTGTTAAAATCGGTATTACCGTTATTATTGCCGCATTAGTATAGGCCCTACATAGGTTAAAATGCCGAATTGGAGGAATAGAAGCAGATCAATAATATTATTATTAACGGTAGTACCGTTCTGAACGGTAATCGTCTGACGAACAATTATAACGGTATGAAATCAATTTGAGGGTAGTTATGACCGACACCTACCCAGAAGTACTCGCCATCTCGTTTCAGAAGGGTGGCACTGGCAAAACATTCACCTCGTTGAATATTGCGGGTGGTCTTGCAGCTCGCGGCTTCAACGTGCTTGCCATCGACCTTGACCCACAGGGCACTCTCACCGCAAACCTTGGGAAGCGAGACCTCTACAAAGACCTAGACGCGCTCTCACTGGATGAAATCCTTTTAGATCCGAAAAGTTGGGATAATGTGAACGAACTCGTTCTCACCGATCACGAAGAGTTCGATCTTATCCCCAGCAACCAGACTTTCAACGGGAACAAGACGCCTCTGGACTCGGCTGATGCCGGCGAGAACCGACTGGGGCGGCTCTTACAACGGCTTGAAGACGATTATCATTACATCGTGTGTGATTGCCCACCGGATTTCTCACCATACGCGAAAAACGCAGTCACGGCCGGTGAGAAGATTGTCGTGCCGATGGAGCCAGAGACGGAGATGCCACATTCGACGGACCTGTTGTTCGATCAATACGAGGTTCTTGGAATGATGCACGATCTCGAGATTCAGTATCTCGCCTTCCTGATGACGGTGAACTCGACGAAGATGACCAACGAGAACAAGCGAATTGTCGAGTGGTTCAACGAAACTTTCGACGAGAAAGGCGTCACTACTGATCATCGGGCGGCGTTCGCGAGGGCGAAAAAGAGCCAGCAGTCAATCTACGCTCACCCAGAATCGCTCCGGAACGACGAAATCGAACGATACGACGAACTCCTTCAATTGATTCTTAAGCAGACATCACCCCCCACGCTCGGATTGGATGTTGAAGCGGCAAAGGCGATGACCGTCGAAGATATTCGCGCTGCGGCGGCCGACCGGGAGGTGGAAGCATGAGTGACGATTCCTCTGAAGACGACTTTGAGGCACAGATGAGCGATGTTTCAGAGCGGGCACAGAAACTCGGAGTCTCCGGTTCGGACCCAAGCTCGAGTTCGGGCGCTGAATCGTTGTCCGAAAATACCACGGGTGACACTGAGGAGAGAGCCGAAGTGGATTCTGATGATCCATCGGCTGCTCAGCAGGCAGTTGAACAAGAGTCACGCACGACTGGAGGACCTGATACCCACGAATACCCGAACCCAGATAGGGAGCTGGGAGCACTCACTGATGTATACAGGAATAATAACGTATTCCTCTCACCCGAGGTCGTCGACGCCGTTGAGGGTCTCTGGGATGACATCGAGTACGAATGGAAGAAGTCTCACGATACGGAACTCAACAAGAACTGGGACTTCTACATGGCCTGCTTCCGAGTCATCTTAGACAATCCCGATCTCGTCCGTGACGAACTTGATATGGATACTGAGTCGTAGTTTCGGTATCTCCGAGGACAGATTTTCAACTCTTAGCTTAGTTTAGATAGTGAAGGACGTCTAATGTAAAGACATCAATTTAGCATGTTGATCTCCTTTCGACCCTCCTGTGGGCTGTCGATTTAGACAAAGGATATATATCACGTCGATATATCCCCACGGGACAGGCTACGACACCCGGACAGGACGTCTACGCGGATAAGTAACGAAACGAGCCCGCTTCGTGGGCTAGTAGCGTTACTCGGGCACTTCTTGGAGGGTGTTTCCCCTGTGATCTGTACTTTTGGAGTAGTACAGGTCACTACGCGTAGACGTCCACGGAATGCGCCGTAGTCCAAGCAGACCAGTTGAGCCCTCCCCTTGCCTGACTCACGTTGTTGCTGACTGTCGACTGATCCACACCATCGGTAGCGCTGCCCGTGTCCACCCTTCTCCTGGCTGGAGAGGCCAATGTATTTTCCTCGAGACTGCCTCATTCTGAACCGCCAATCTCTAAGAGAACCTCGACGAGGAACTCGAGGTCGTGAATTTCCTGATCGAGCTGAGCGCGTTCGAGTTCACGAGTGAGGAGCGCATCGAGAAGGCGCTGCTTGAGCAGGATCGCCTCTGCCGACCGAATCGCATCTATCTCTTCGTCGACTAGTGTTGGTTGAGTGGCGTCGGGAAGTTTTCCGTCTGGTCGGGGCACGAGTCCTGCTCGAATGTCGGTACGAACGCGTCTGTAGTGTTTACACCCCCCTTCCGGCGGGTCATCAGGGCACGTACAGGTTCGTTGGAGTGCGTCGACCTCGTAGACGCTCCCGGACGCCGATCTGACCTCATATACGCCGCCCTGTTGGAGCAGCGCGACATCCATCTCCTGGGTCTGCGCCCGGCCCTCACGTCGGATTGCGGCGTTCTCAAGCGACTGTGCCAATACTTCTGCTAGGTTGGAATCGGATGCTGCTGTTGCCATCGGGATATCGGTCTCCACGGGGTGACGGCGCTTCGAGATGCTGTACGCGGCCCACGGTTGCCTCTAGCGCTGCCCCTCTACACCCGCCGGGGGCGACAAATCGGCGGGTGGGTCCTGATATATGCGGCGAATAGGCGGGGTTTCGGGGGTCTAAGGGTTGAATTGCCGAATCTTACATATCGACATCGCACGTATTAGGACGCGAGCGACTACCCGCGCAAACACCTCGCTATCAATTCCCTCCATGCCATACCTCGCGATGCGGCCGAACGGTGACCGGGTGATCTCGTTAGATGTTGATGGCTCCGATGAAATTCTCTGTCCACTGTGTGAAGGACCGCTGTTCCTCCGACGATCACACTACAACAGTGGGCGATTCGTCTCGAAGCACTTTGTGCACCATTCAGGGTCCGAGTGTTCTGGCGAATCAAACCTCCACGCCAAACTCAAAACCATCGCGGCGATGAAACTCCGCGAGGTCTTCGAGTCAGCAACTGTTGATCACGAGCAGTCTATCCCGGGGACTAACCGAATTGCGGATGTGGTCGCGACGTTTTCTGAAGAGATACATCCGTTCGGGAAGGGCGTCATCGTCGAGATTCAGCACAAGCACGACGGCAAGAAGATTGGTTCAGTTTTGCGGGACTACCTGAAGGCGGGGTACTCGGTGTTCTGGGCGTACCAGTCGGATTTCAAAGGGCACGACATGAACTTCGTCGAACATCGTGTAACGCAACCCTGGCCCCACGCCGTGCCAATCGTTGAGGGGCTCGATGGCTACTCCGAGAGTGTACAGCGATTGATGGACCCGCCGGAACGGCCCAAAGTGATGATGGAGATCCCGTTCCCAAGGGAGTATCTGCGAGCCCACGCGCTCGAAGCGATTCCGCCGCTTCGAGGATACTACGATGAGGGTGTTTCACCCGAGGGATGGAGGAAGATCGACGCAATCTCGCTTCATGGAAATGGGCGTGGGCGGGCGTGGATCAACGTTCTCTACTCGCCGTCAAATCACATCTTTCTCGAATGGTGGAAGAAGGATACTGAGCAGGGCAATTCGGAGTACATGATCGTCCACATTGGGAGTGAGTTTCCCGAGAGATTTGAGACGTTCATGGAAGACACAAAAGGGTGGTTCGACTCGGGGAATGCTGATCAGCAGGTTTCACACTGGGTGGGCGGGGCATCGCTGAATTTCCGAGGAACGAAGTTGTGTGGGAGTTGGGTCTCCATCGCCAAAGTGCCGTATGGTCCGGTGAAAATTGTGGTCGCCCGACGCGACAAGAAGGGAAACACGCGGACGTGGGCAGTGAACTACCGGAAGGGAGATCTTGGACGGCTGGCAGCGCTGCGCCACCCGATTCGACGGCTCTTCGGCGAGTCGGAGATGGAGACAGAAGCGACGAAGCCGTCGTCGGACAGCAAGCGGGGGACGAGCAACCTACCCGAGATATGGTGGGACTAGCGAGAACCAGACAGACAGACTGTTTAGCTCATGATGCTAACATTCTGACCAGCCACAGGCCCGGCAGGTCTTACATCCTTCCGAGTAGTACAGGGACATTGACCCGCAGTCTGCACATTCGGGAGATTCGCCAGCCTCGAGGAGTGCAGCAGTTGCGTCTTCTTTGTTACCTTCCCCACCTTCGTGACTGTTACCGTCCACGTTCGGGCTAACCTCCTGGTCGGTGATCGTACCGCCATCAGATTTGTGTTCGGCTGTGGCGTCTTCTCCGATTGCTTCTGCGAGATTCTGCTGAGGAGGGTAGTCAAGATCGGGGTCATCCCCAAGATATCGCGTCATCGCGAGACCGATGGCGTCCGGAATGGACTGCGTCTTGTCGCCTTTATTCCACCCAACCTTCGGTGAGCGGATACCTCGGAGTTCACTGGCAATCTCCTCGGGGTCGACACTTGATCGGAGCCCGGTTGAGACTATTTTTGCGAGCGCCTCGGTGAAGGAGGCGGTGAATCCGCCTGAACTCCCAATATTCGCGAAGAGTTCAAACGCCCGGCCATCGCTGTCTTCGTTGATCGTGACGTAGAGCTTGCCGTGGTCGGTTTGGATACGCTGCGTGACTCCGGTGAGAACATCTGGACGTGGTCGCTTTTTCGCCAGCTGCTCAGGACACTGGGAGTCGCTTTCGGCTGGATCTTGGCTGTCAACTTGGTTGTGATTCATGAAGATATCTTCTGTGTTCGATCTGTGGGTCGTCTGATGATGCCTCGTTCTGACGGCAGCCGACAAATCTCACTGTTCGACTAGACAGAGATACGGACGGAGTGCGATTAAGCACATACGCAGATATCTCTGGATAGAACGGTTCTACGTGCGTATCCCTACGGGAAACCGGGGGGGTGACAAACGAGAGTCAGAGCTCATCCCACGTGGGCGGCGCGGGAGACGAAGCGATCTTCTTGCCTGACTTACCCTCAAGATCGTGGATGTGCGCAAGCAGCTCTTCCGGTGGCGACACCGGTAGGACCGGTTCGACGTCGTCGGCGGAAATCTCGTCTCCTTGCTGTTCGTCTTCCGGCTCCTGTTCGTCGGGCGGGATCTCGCCGGTTTCCTCGACGATGGCGTCGATTTGCTCGGTGAGATGACTGATGATGCCCGCTCGGTCACGGTTCGCCCGCTCGTGCTTGAGGTATCGCTCAACGGTCTCGATTTCTACCATCATCTCGATTGCGGGCGTGATGACCTGCGTATTCCGCGTATCGAGGAGCTTCTCGGGGGGGAGCTGTTTGAGGAGCGATTCGTCGTCACTCATCCTTGGCCGGGGAGTGCCGGTTGCTCGAGGCGGTCCCACGCATCGAGATGAGAGCAGATATCTGCGACGACGTATTCGATGGCTTCCGCCGTCGACGAGTCGGCGGGAGGTGTCTCGATGAGTACAGCGAGTTCAAGAGCGTCGTCGAATCGGATGTGAGGATGGGCGCCGTAGAGTGCTTTGACGACGGCCTTCGCAAGTGTGTCTTCATCAAGCGTTCTGGGATCCTCGATAGCGTCTCGGGCGACAGCAGTGAGGTGTTGCACTCGGCGGGTGGCGGCGATACTGGCGTCGATGTCGCTGCTGGTAGAGATGCGCTGTGCGGTCGTGATAGTGTTCATCGGAATGAGTCCCTCCACCGAAGCGGGGGACGACAAACGAGGAGTGGTGATTCGGCCCTACGTTACATTATTAGTACGAAGGTAGCGTAGGATGATACATGCCCGAACCTGACCCCGACGCTGGCGCTCCCACCAGCCCTGAAGAAAGGGGCGCAGAGATGCCTACACCCCCGGAAGGGCTGGCAAAGCGCGTATGGGAGCCTCTGCAGGCACAGACTGTGTACGATCTAGAGCGAGTCATCGACTACTGCGAAGAACTTATGAAGCACAAGGAACGGCCGGTGTCTCCGAGTGAGACGGCCGGAGAGGGTGAAGTCGCAGACAAGAAACCACCGCAGAACCTCTCTCGTGAGGAGCAGCGTGCAGCGAAAGAAGAGCTCGAAGAAATGAGTACGGACGAGATGAAGGAACTCTCAAAGGATGAACTGACCCGATATGGACACGTACAGATACGGAAGCTCCCGTGTGGGCCAGGATGCGATGGTTGCCCCCATGGACCCTATAGGTACATCGTCTATCGAGATAGCCGAGGGAAGGTGACCTCGAAGTATGCGGGGAAGGCTGATGGGGGGTAGCACGATCACCGTACGGAACCCACGGAAGACGAGAATCCTATAGAGTCACCCGTGGTTTGCAGTCTCGACGACGCACCCGGAATCACGACACGCGGCGAGCCACCCATTCTGGTAGCCGATCCCCGCAAGGTCGTCGAATGGAAACCGGATCGTCACGTGCTCAGGAGTGACGTCGGGAAGTTGTACACGGAGCGCGTTGCCGTCCTGGTCGGCGGCCTCAAGATAGCCACTCCCAGCGAGTGCATAAAGTTCCCAGACGATGTCCCGACCGTCCTTGGTCGTCTTGGGCCACTCCACATTAGAGAGCGCCGTGCGGACGTCCTCGACCCACTGAGCGGTGTCCACATCGTCGTCGGTGATGGCGACGTCGTAATCGTCGGTGACGCGGTCGGGATCAAGCAGTCCGAATTTCGCAGAAAGGATCCACCAGCGAGCACAGAGTGTCTCAGCGAAATCGCGCTTGAGGCCAAAGTATGTCGAACGGTATTTTTCGCGAGCAGGGAGCAAGCCGTCGTGTTTCGCGTCGCCACACCCGACGAGGGCAGTTCGGCGAACGAGGAGACTACTTCGAGTACTATCCTCGCAGCCTCCACCGTCAGTCTGAACGGTCTCGATTGTGGTCTGTCTCGTTGGCATCTGTCGTCTCGGAGCGGCGTGAGTCACCCCCGCTGCGAACCTGTGTGCATCAGTTGGTGAGATTTTGATAGCCGTTAGGGATGAATCGGCCTCCGCGAGCCACTCAACGTCATAGATAATCGGGCAACTGTGATAGGAACCATGATTCGTTTGACAGGGGAGAGGGGACTAGTAGTGGACGTCGACGGGCGTCAGGTGAAACGAGGTCTCGTCGTTACCTGTATCATCGGTCGCAATCTTGTCGAGAAGTTGTTCGTATTCGGCTTGGCTCCGAATCGCGGTTCCGTATTCGTTGTAGAGGTAGTAGACCGGGCCGGCGTATTCACCGACAGAGTACATCGCATACCGGACGTCGATTGAGTAGGAGTCGATGAACTCCTCTTCGCTTCGGATGGGCCCGAGAGGGTTCCACGGTTCGACGTCGGCTTCAATACGGGGGCTTTCGAGGAGTTCCTTGTCCGTGTACTCTTCGAGTCCCTTGCGGATGACGGCCATTCTTCGAGCGAGTTCGCGAGTGGTGGATTCCCAGGCGCCCTCGAGGAGTTCGTTCCCAATCTCGGAGTCGGCACGAGCGGAGCCCTCTCGACGGAAGATGTCGGGAAGTGACTGACTCCAGCGGCCACCTTCGGTCATGAGTGTGCCGTAGTCGAACGTCGGGTAGAGCGGCGCGTCAACGCCCTCAAAGAGGCCGTGGGCGATGCCGGTCGCGTCTTCGGCGTCGTAGGCTTCGGAGACGACTCTGATGAGCATGTGCATGATGAATTTGGTCAGGGGTAGAGGGCAAACGCAGTATCGTCGGCGTCGATGCCGAATATTGTGCCAGGAGCGTTCCCTTCGGGATCAGCCGACGGGTAGAGGATCGTCCCGGACTTGAGTTCGAGAACGACTGTCGATTGCCAATCGTGGGCTTGCCAGCCTTCGCGTTCAAGTTCTTCGTTGGTCATTTCACGGACCTCGACGATGCGCTGTCCGGCGATATTGTCGTCTGTGGTGGATTCCATTTTGAGTGGGCCTCCACCGCGCGGGGGCCAGACAAATCGAGTCCTACACTACATTCGGATACCAACAATTCGTACTGTTACGTAGGACTAAGTCGGCCGTCACGTCCGTTTATCCGCGATCTTGCCCCTGAGCCCTTCATGATATTCGACGTAGTCGCGCTCTGTCTGAGTTCGATATGCAAGTGTGCGCCCGCCTTCGTATGTGACGACGATGGCCTGCTCGATGGGGTAGGGCCCGTCTTCGTCCGCGTAGTCGACAAGTTCTGCCCACTCATCGGGTGACCCAAGCGGATCGGGATCGCTGAGATCCCCTCCGTTGGCAGCCCAGATCGGGTCGTCCGGTTCTTTGACGGCGGGCTCGAGGCGTTCGATTGGCGTCTTCCCCTCGGCCGGCCACACTCCACGTTCCTCCCAGAATGCTCGCATCTCACGGAGGCTTCGACGGACAGTCCCACGGATGCTGAGGAAGTCAGCGTCTTGCCACCCGTCGCGTGACCAGGATTCGCCTTTGTAGGCGATACCCTGCGGGCCGTTCCAATCGAGACCGATGATGTCCGCAGGCGGGTCCGCTGTGAGATTCGGTTGGGTGAGCTCCTGGATGACGCGCCATTGCTTCGTCGGGCTGGCTCCAAGGAGATGCACACGGTGACCGCGCCAGTTGGCGATATCCGAGAAGTGCCACGCTTTGATGTTTGAACGCCCCATCGCGTATCCGAGGACGAGCGATTCCCCGGGGATATCAGCGTTGGCGACGATATCGATGGCCTCGCGACACTTCGGGACGATGATGATGGTCGCGTCTGGGTAGTCAGATTTGAGTTCGCGGGCGGCGTCGACAAACGTGTGTGCTTCCTCAGGAGTGCGGGCATCGCCAACGACACCGATTTCGGGGTCAACCTCACGGAAGCGGGTGAGATACCGATCGAGGTCGGGCCGATTGAAGTCGTTGTCGAGCATGAGGATCGGGACGTCAACGTTGCGGAGATGTCTATCCTGAATCCGACAGTCCTCGCGAGCGCCGGTAACGAATCCGAGGGCGTATGCCTCAGTCGCAAACGGGGCTCGATGAAGGAACCCGATGTACTCGGCACGACGAGCGACTTCGATAGGAAGCGCGTCCTCTTCGCGTTCTCGTTCGGTGTTGCTGTCGGCCTCGATCTCGGTCCGGTGGTCGGAATGCTCGCCTCCCGAGGCCCGGTGTCTGTCCTCGAGTGTGTCAAGAGTCGCCGGCGAGAGGTACGTGGAGAGGTCGAGTTGGCCGTGGCCGATGCTCTCGACTGAACTGGTATTGGAACTCACCATAGGAAGTGGCCGTCAGGATGGTCAGCTGGCGGCGCACGGCTCCGCCGCCGACAAAAACTGGCGGACGAAATCTCGCCTACGCGGAAGACACAGAAGGGGAGCTCGACGACGAGGATGCTCGTTCGGATGGCTCCACGGATGGGTCACGAAGATGGTCGTAGTCGATCTCGAGGCCAGCGATTCCCTCGACTGCGGCGGTCGCGACGTTCCCGGTGAGGTAGTTCTCGACAGTCGCGTAGCCGTGGAGCCGAGCCCACTCACAGGCGTCGGCGATGAGTCCCCGAAGCACGTTCACCGGGTAAGCGAGGGCGTCGGTCTGGACGCTCGCAGTGGACAGCGTGACGGCTTCGGTGTTGTCCCGGGGGTTCTGCTCCCCGGAGTGGTCTCGAAGGCAGAGTACGGCAACCAGGGAGTCTTCTGGCGTCCGGTAGGCGAAGCACGCGACGAGCGGTGCGGTGTCGTCAGATTCGCCACAGTCGTACTCATCGAGGAACGCCCGGGCGTCGGTGATGAGGGTGGTTTCTCGACGAGCCAGGCGCTCCTCCCGGGTCTGGACGAGTTCCCCCTGGACAAGCGTGCGGGCAGAGGCACACGCAGGTCCGGCTGGTGTGTTCTGGTCGGTGAGGCGGGCCTGATCGGGACTGACGCGACCGGCGGGCCGTCGGGCCTCGATCGAATGACTGGCGAGGACGTATCTGTAGCGCCATTTCCGGTACCTTCCACCCCCAGCACGGCCCTCACGAGAGTGCCAGTCACTCCGGTCGGCTATCGTCGTCCCGAGAAGCTCGAACCCAGCGGCCTGGTACATCGTCCCCACGTTGTTGTTCTGGACACCGGCGTACGTAAGCAGGCGATCGTATCCTTCCAGGCGACTCCACGCACAACAGCGTGAGAGGAGCCACGGGCCGGTATTCGCGGGCCGGTCAGGGTGGGCAGCGAAGCGATACAGTTCGACCGTCCGACCGTCGGCGTTGTGTCGCCCCCGCGGGCGTCCGAGGACCGCCATCGCAACCTCTCGGTCCTGGTAGGTGGCAGTGAGTGCGATTCGGAAGGGCGTGGTCACTGGGTCGTGCTGATACGCGACGTCGGGGTGCTTCAGGAAGCCGTTGACACGCTCACGGACTCTGGACCCACGCTCAGCGCGGAGCGATAGGTGCCCCGTTGACGACGCACCACCGGGCGAGACGAGACGGGGGTCACAGTCGCGGTATGTCCGATAGGCGTGGTAGGCGGCAAGGGAGTCGAATTCCGTCTCGAGTATGACGATCTCCCCGGAGTCGATCATCGCATCGGTCTCGTCTTGGTTGGGGAGGCGACCGATACTGAGTGGGCCCCCTGGCGGGACATACCAGTTGAAGGATCCGATGGAGTCGTCTCCAGTGCATCGCCCGATAGCGTTGAGATATGGGAACGCGATGATGTCGCCGGCGCGAAGCGGCCGTATCACTCTGGACGAGGGGTGGTGATGAGTACTCACGGGAAAGGAGAGGCGTTAGGCGGATGCCCAGCCAAAGAACAGGTACGTGTCTTCTTCGACGTGAATACATCCAGCAGGGCCCCACTTGCTGTCGATTCGAGAGTCCTGTTCGTCGATAAGCTGGCTGGCGTACTCGGCGGGGTCGGTGTCGCCTACTTCGTCGTCGGGAATACGGGTGAACGAGGTTTTCTCCGCGATGGTTCCGGTGTATCTACCTGGGCCATGGTGGTACTGGGCGTCCTCGACGGCGTCGCTAAACGCGCTCTTGGCGTCCTCGCCGTTCGCTCGGGTGAAAAACGTGTGAGCGCCAATCAGCGGTCTCCCTCTAATTCGTCTTCACTAAGGTGAACCGCCTCGGCGTCGTCTGGAACAAGTTCCTCATAGGTTCGGAATTCCTGGCAATCGACACAGAAGACTCCGTTCTCACCGATATCGGAGTCGGTGATGGGGCCATTCTTTGTCACTTCGACATCGATATGTCCGTTCGCAAAGCGATGCACAGCTCCGAACTGTACTTGATGGATGATCCACGAGAACCGTCCGTTTCCACAATCTGGACAGACAAGCAACTCCGATTCGGAGTTCATCTAACGACCTCGTATATTCGCCGGTTTGTACTGCGGCTGGTGGTTGCCATCTTGTTTGGACTCCTCCACCGTCTCGGGGGGCCACAAACAGGGTAAAATCGATCTCGTATGTGAAGGGAGTCATAGAATCGTTCACAGCCGATTTACTGCGGTGCAAGCGGTAGAAAATGTTGAATCATATATACTTACAGAAGCCGCTGCAAGATACAGAGGATACATACAGCACGTCGGCTTCTTATTTTGATGCTGGAGACGTTGAACCACCCACTCAGTAAGCCCCTGGAGTGTCACTTCCGTGAAACCGAAAACCGAGATCGACAACGGGAATTAGAAGAGTTATACGAAACTTCGGAACGCGTTGACTGCTTCCCGGCCGTCATCGGTCAGCTCTACGCGCTTGCTTCGGCCTTCCTTTGATAGTTTGATGTAGCCTGCTTCTTTCAGTGGGTTGACTATCTCCCGATCAAGGATTCGATACTGACCTTTATCTTTCACATCATGTTCGGTGATGAAGGGAAGTTCCATTTCCTCGCCTGCGTCAATTAGGTCTCCCTTTGTCACTACCTCTCCTTTATCGGAATGTCGCTGAATCAGAATCATCAACTTAATCAATTGATCGTCTGGCGCTTTGATATCATACTTTGGTAGCTCAACGATATCCTTGATTTCCGACGGGGCGTCTTCATACTTCCCTGCTCGGACATAATACGGAGTGGCTTCAAAAACCATGCAAGCGATCATCCCCGCGATGGCGGTGACCTTGCTTCCGGTAGAGAGATTCACGTAGACATCTTCATTCTCATATTCTCTGATTTTATCGGCAAATTTCCCGAGAGAATTGTATAGATCGAATAGATCGCAGTGAGTGAGTTCAATTTCGATGCCTCTCTTATCCAGTTCGGCTCTGACCACCTTGAGATACTCTGTCTCTTCTTCATCACCTTCGTGAGTCAGTAGGATCACTTTGTCTGCTTTGAGCCGTTCTGCACTTTCGTACACTCTTTCCTCTTCAAATCCGAGAGGCATTATGTGGATTCGACTAGCTATCTCTCGCTCCATCTCAGTTAGCATCCCCGATTCCATGGGACAGGTAACGTTCTCCAATAACGAGATAGTTTCGATTTCGCATACTATCCATACTATACGCCTAGAAGGTGTCCTGTAGCCGGTATTTTCTAGGCTAGCCTAGAAATACTCTCCATGAGTGCGAAAGTCTGCTACTGTCGCGACAATTTTTTAAGTCAACATACCGTACTATCAGTTAGCACGATAGGACAATGTACAACTCAACGATAGTGTGGTTCAACCCATGCGCTGGGGCACTAAACCAAGCGAACATGGGTCGGAACGATACCGTACTGATGGTGGGTTGTGGGAGCCGTGAGAGCTCAGCCGCAAGTACTGGCTCTTGGGATTTGAAACTTGCCTATCATTCCAGGGCGGGTTGCCGAGAATGGAGGTGATACACATGGCAACCATACACAAGGAGGTCAAGGACTTCCTGGACGACAACGGTCGGTCGACGACTGGAGATATGTCCAGCGAACTCGGGTACACCACTCGGCAGGTTCGGAAGGCTTGCAAGGACCTCCTCGCTGACGACGAGATCGAAGGCTCAAAGTCTAAGCGCATTCCCGCGTACATAATCAACGGTGAGTACGTCGTTGTGACTGAGAGTCGAGGTCAACTCTTGGAGATCGTCAAGAAGCATCGACCCAGCGCTCATTCGCGAGCAAAGGCGATGTCGACGGACGAACTCCAGAGTTTCGTCCGTGGCGATATCGCGGACGACGTCGTCGGAGGACCCGAAATCTGGGAGTTCTGGCAGTAGGCCAGTCCCAGTGGTTGTATAGTGCGCTAGCTGTTTTCGCGTCCGTGGCAGACGGCTACTTCGATATCAGTAAACGGCGAGTCCTCTGGGCGGATGTAATCAATTCTGTCTGCGTGAGCGAACAAGCGTTGTATGTTCTTCTCGTCGATGCTGGCCGGACGATTTTCCGGACCATGAGGACCAGAATAAACAGCTTGGAACTTTCCGTCACCTCTATGCAACACGTAGTGTCCGCCCTCTGCAGACTCGAATCTCACACAAATTGAACTCTCAGAGTTCTGGAGGTCGACGATAAATTCCTCAAAGGACAATTCTAGATCGTGAGTATCGTCCTTGATCGTGTAATACTCGTCAATTTGTTTTCCTCGTGACTCGATTGGCGGCTCCTGTTTCCCCGGTCGGCGTGTGAGATTTCTACTCATTATTGACCCCACCTACCTTGTGAATCAGGCAGCAGGATTGTATAACCGGGGGATGAGCGAAATGCTTGATGGCCGACGATGAATACCATATTAGAGCCAATTCACTTTCTCACGATCTCGTCGCTGGGCCTTCGGCGGCGCCTCGCGTGCGAACTGTTCAAAAGAATTTCTCGAATATTTGTCCTGCAGTTAAAATCACAATCGGAATACCGACCAACACAAAGGTAGCCACGAGGAACTCGCTGAGACTCTCCGAACCAACGCCACCGTACTAGAAAAGTACCCACATCTGGTCCTGCCCGTCTATTATTTCACGTCAGTATACCTATTGTGTTGCTGCCTGTCTCCACTATCTCGAGTGCTTCTCTTCGCCCGCTATTTAAGCAGATTGCCGTGCAAGATACGCGCGCTGTATCTTGCACGCGAGTCTTGACAAGACTTGGATAGACAGAGAGCGCAGAGCTTTCTATGACAGGCTCTCTCGTAATCAACCGACGGTAGTGGGATGCACACTCAGGGTGAATGCCGGGACGATCCACAGTTCCTCGTCGGCGCTGCCGTACTCGGGGTGAGTGTAGTTGCTGGGGTCATCGGGGACATTGTAGCCGTCGATGAGGTTCATGAACTGCCCGGCCCGACAGATCGCGGTTCCGTCCTCGTCGTAGAGGTAAACGTCGGGTTCGGGGTCGAGGTCAGCTTCAGAGCCTTTCGAGAGGCGATCGCACCAATCGGTGCGGTTGTGGGCTTTGTTAAACAGTTCAAGACCACGTTCGCTCGCGACGGGGACGGCCTCAGGAAGTGCGCCCCAGTCAATATTGAACGGACGAACGTCTGACTCGTCGGCTTCATGGAGAAGTTCAAACGATCGTCCATCGTAGCCGGCGGGCTTCTTTGGGGCGTTCTCTTGAGCGTCGAATGCGAGGGTGGCCTTAACGATCGCCTCAAAGCGAGACCTCGCCGGCACGACGGTGAACGCCAGATCGTCGATACGTTTCTCGTAGGTCACGGAGAGGTCGTCGTGGAGGGGTGCATAGGGATCCTCCGATTCAACTTCCTCGTCGCGATCACACTCCTTACAGAGATTCCGATCAGGGTCAACGGGGCGGTCACACTGTGCACATCGCGGGGCTTCGTCGACTGGGGAATCGCCAGGATCGCTGGGGCCGTAGTGCTCGTTTTCGTAAGACGTCCCTCTGAAGTCGTCTTCGTCATAGAATCTGCGGTCGTCATCCCAAGGGCTGTCGATGGTCATTGAGAGGCTCCCTACTCCACAATATGCCATCATCTCTTATAAACGAGCGCGAGCACCGATGACGATCTAGTAGCAAAAGCGGGGTCACTGAGAGCGGGCCCGAGATGTGGCCTGATCGCGAGAATCGGCTTCTTAGCGGCGCTGGCCGTTCTCGAACAAAAAGAGGGTGTTGGCCTCCTTCCCGCCGAGGGTCCGCTGATCGGTGGCAGTATCCGCAAACAGCGTCCCCTGGAGGCCGGACGCGTCCTCGGGGACCGTCCTCTCACCGTTCTGAGCGCGGATGGCCGCGGGAGGACGGTCGTCGATGAACTCGTCGGAGCCACCGGTCTCAATTCGAGAGGAGCGCTCTCCAGTGTCAACGTCGACTCCGTGGTGAAAGAGTGTGGTCTCGAAGGGTTCGTCGTTGAGAGCAAGCAAACCCGCCTCGTCGACGGTCTTCGTCTCGGGGGTTTCAGAGTCGTCCTGGGCCTCACTTTCGGCTGTCACGAAAACAGACTGGTGATGTACACTGAACGAGGGGTGTTGAGTCGGTGCGCTGGTGCTGGTGTCGGTATCGTCAGTCATGGGTCGTGTGGGCTAGTGATGCAGATGGGACAGGCGTTCCCGCACCGCGTCGGGGGCGACAAATGAGCAGGCGGTAGGCGGGCCGGGGGTGAACTGGCACTGATAGATGCAGGCCTGCCGGGGCACTAGACCTCGAATTCCAATGTATGGTCGGACGTGGAGCCGTCGAAGTTTGTATTCCCATTGAGGAGGGAGATACGGAGCGTATCGAAGTCTCCATCGAGGGTTCCTGTCATCAAAATAGGCCCGTACCAGAACCCTGCTCCGTCGCGAATCTTGCTCTCGGAGCAGCTAGGGTCGTGGCTGTATCCGAGCGAGATTGTCGCGGTCGATCCCCGGACGTAGAGATGGTTTACGCCGAAGAAGCCGCATTTGTCTCGGTAGTGGAGACCCCCCGTCGCCGTGAACACTCTATTGTCGTCGACGGTGAGTTCGAGACTGTCCATCCGGTAGTTCGTGCCGGGCGGGCTCACGACCCAGTCCTCAATGGTCGAGTTGTGGACGGTCACGTCAGCGAGTGCTTTCCCGGGCTCGGGATCGTTGTAATACGGGTTCCACTCGTTCGTGGGTGGTGAGGTGATCGGCCCGACGTAGGCACGATTTAGCGGGTTGAATCGATGATGAAATCTGACCCGTGATGGAGAGAGGTCGCCAGGCATCACACCAGGACCTTTCGGCAGTCCCTTCGGTCCGTCTACGTCAGGGTCAGAGTCGGAGATTGATTCGGGGGTTCTCTCGCTGGTGTCGGGTTGGATCGTCGCCGTGGGCGTTCTCGCAGGAGTCTGCTCGCCACCGGTTTCAGTTTCGTCTTCGTCAGTCGTGTTCTGCTCGGCATTAACGGGGTCTGCGCCGAAGACGCTGAGACATCCAGCGAGGCTGGCGAGCCCAACTGTCCCAATACTGCCGAGGGCAGCCCGACGGGGTACTTTTTGAGTATCACTGTGAGTGGCTGTCTTCGAGCGGGAGGGCGGATTATGAGCGGGCATCGTGAGAGCGGTCCTATTCCTACACCTGCTCGCGTTCGTCGCTGGACCGGTCTGCCTCCAGTGCTCGTTTCGCCCGGAGCTGTCGGGCCTCACATTCGGTAAGGGCCTCTTCGGGGACGCTGAGGTAATCGAGCGCCCAGTCTTCGATTTCGGGGAGCGTCATCGGGTAAGGGAGTTCGTGATGCCCGACGGGACGGGCGAGGAAGGAGCCATCATCGTCGCGAATGTCTTTATTATAGAATCCAAGGAAGTATCGCTCGAGGCCGTCCACTCCTGGACCATCCATAATGGTGATCATGGTGAAGGAGCCCGGTTCAAACAGTGATTCGAGGCTGAGGGTTGGGTATGTGGAGGTGATGTTCACAAGTACAGTCGGAGCGGGCTTGGTAATAAGCGAGACCGAATTACATCAAATGTGGCGGCTACAGCACTTGTGAGGGGCATGTCTCGTCTGTCTTGACCCCGTTGGTATCGTCCACACAGAACTGCCTATTCCACAAGTCGATCTGGAGTCGTTCGCAGAACCGACACCAGGCGGTGTTTTCCTCGTATGGATGTCGATTCGGATCGAGCAGGTTTCCACAGATACACTCAATCAACGGGTCGGCAACGTCAGGACGGCTCGACTCCCCGGCACCGAACGCGCTGAGGGGAACGACCCGCGAGCGCTCGGGTTCGGCCGCTGGGTCTGCCGCCTCGTCGGCGTAGGCAGCTGCGATGAGTTCGTCGACGGCATCACCGTAGTCCATGTACGCTTGGAGAGTGCGAATCCACGCAGGGACGCGGTCTGCCCACTCGGGATCAGTCACCCGAGCATAAGCGGCTTTTGAGTGCCAGGACGTCGTATCGGCCGAATCGAGTGCCCGGAGGGTCCCGGCGTCTTCAAGAACGGTCTTCGAGATTCCGAACCCGTGGAGCGCATACTTCGAGGGGATGGCGTCGCGCAACTCCCGAATGATCGCCCGAACTTCGCTTGTTTTGTTCGGGCGAAGAATTGACCCGATGCCAAGCGTTGGTGAGGCGAGGCCGTGCTCTTTGAGGTAGTCGAACGACCACAGATACCCTTCGATATCGTGCCCCTGCAAGACGGCAACGGGTTCGGCGGTGAGACCGGCGTCCTCCGCAGCTTCCAAGCAGTAGACGTGGTCGCGTATTGACCACTCCTGGTGGGTGCGGATATCCCGGTCGGCGTCGCGAAGAAGATCGAGGGCACACGCCCAATCCCGGAGCGTGTACTTTTCGATTTGATCGTCGTACTCGCTCAAGTAGGCAACATAGTCGTCGATGCTCGTCGGATAATGGTTGAACTTCTTCTGAACGCTGTACCCGCCGGAATCGATGAACCAGTTCGGCCCCTCGAAAGGGCGATTGTCCCGGCGAGCGTAGGATATCATCGCGTATCCGGGGTGTGGGATGGCGTTGAGGTCGACACCAGCAGCGAGAAGCGCTTCCAGGTCGTCGAGATCGAGTGCGTCGGGATTTGTGGCGGCAAGTGCAGCCGTCCCGATGGCTTTTCGCGATGATCCGGACCCGACCGTGTAGTGGAACTTGAACCGCACACTCTCCTGTACTCCGGGCGATAGCGATTCACCGTGAGAAGGCGATTGCTGACCGGGACTGGCGGGTGCTTCTGAGGACATCGTCTCTGATCTCGCGCACCCTCCAGCGAGCGACAAACGGAGGCAGTCGGGTGGCTTGGCGACCGAGCAATTCGGGGTTAACGAGATGCACAGTTTGTCGCAGATTGAATCGGAGTCGAAATCTCAGCTATTTGATTCGTCCAGGAGTTCGATGGTGACGACCGCCTCAAGATGATGCCACAGTAGACCAGACCGAAACGTCTCAGTAAGGGTTGTTGCACAATCACAGCGTGTCATAGAATTAGTCTCAGCCGGTTAGCAGGACTGCGCACTGAGCGACAAAGGAACTACTAGACACGATTGATATCTAAAGTGGTATACAAGATATAGAGCGTGAGTTCAGCAGAAGAATTGATCTTCGACTCTAAGTATTAGACGACTAAAATATTTGTAAGAAGGGCTGCATGCTGCCACTATGTCGGAGAAGCCTCAGGTTCGGACCCTCATTAAGAACCCGAATAGGTTCAACGAAATCTCAAGTCAGTATGATAATGACGTAGACTGCTATGAGAACCTTCTCAGACAGGCTAAACGCTCACTGGAGACATTTGAAGAATATGCTGAATTCCACTCGATTTGTCTTGAACACGGACCGACGTCATACGTTAAAGAACAGCTTGAAGCGAACGCTGTCCGATCATTAAAAAATATGGTGTTACAAACGAGTACCGCCGGTAAACGGTTCCCGATTCACACAGCAGCGCAGTTCCGTCACCGTGTAGAATTATACCGTGATTTAGGTATTGAATCGGTGACCCAACGCTCGGCTGCTTTTACACTGCTTGAATATATTTTCGATGCTGTCGAAGATCAAGCTCGTGACAAAGACGAAGGATACGGCTACAAAGTCCTCAGCCGACTGTTGTGTGAACAACCCACTCCTGCAGGCGACCTTACTGCAATTTTGGTCCGCGCTCGATTCGTTGTTGGCGCGTTGACAGCGGGTCGGCAGATGTCGCTGGATACGTTTGCTGGTGAGATGATTGCAAACTTGCCAGACCCTAAAAAAGACGATGGAGCAACGGCTTCAGAACAACTTCAAAGAAGTCAAGAACGAAATTATGAGGATTCAGAAAAAGTAGAGCTAGCCGCGTCGGCACTGTCCCGGGGTGGGGGTGAAGAGATACTGGAAGAATATCTCTATCTGAGTGCAAGAGAAGTCCCCGAACAATATCGACACGGAGGCGATAACCCGTGGCGAGGTGAACTCCAGCTTGCAGTCCACCAGTGGGAATGTATATTGAACACTTTTTCTGAAACCTATTCAAGCGAACGCCGCGCTCGCAGCCGATCCTATTATCACATCGTCCAAGGGGAGCTGAGTAGTGGCGGACAATGGCGATCACAACGTGATGAGCGATCTCTGCCGGATGTGAATTTCTTGCGTGCTACAAACCATTATGTCAATGCAGCAGTTGAAATCCGTGAGATTGACCCAGCCCGATATATTAAGTATCTCAGCAAATCATTCCGTCATCAAGCTACTGCGGCACATTACAGAGAGTGGGGACCATGCCGCGGATGGTTAGCGACTCAAAAGATACACGAGCAGGCAATTGAAATCGTAATTAATGCTGTCGATGAATTTGATGAGACTGAGCGCCTCAACGAAACGCTATCAGAGACGGTTGCTCGACATAATTTCCGGGAGCACAGAGCGGCTGCAGTGGTCGCATTTGAGCAAAGAGATATTGACGGGATATCCAACGAAATAGAGGAAGCGCAATCTTACATAGATATTCTCGACTCACCCAGACGGGGACTAATCGATTCACTGGAGGATCTTGCGGAGGCGCTGCTGTTTGAGGAGACTGGCGAATATGCCGAAGCTATCAAGAAGTATCAGACAACATCGCATCCGAAATTGGACGTTGAAAAACGGACGCACCTCGTTGAGGTTAAAAGAGCCATCAACAACGGCCAGTATGCAACTGCAAAAGACACTGCAGAAAGTGAGTTTGGGGAGACACCGATCTACACGGCTGTCGTGGTTGCTACTGGTGAATCACTCAGCTCACGACCAGCAATTAAACCACCTGTTTTGAGTGGTGTAAGCGCAATCGATGAGGAGTCGAAGTGGTTGCTCACATATCTTGTGTATCTGCTTAGTGCCGCTGATACTGATATTGGATCTACAACTATCGAGCAAATTCTTTATGAGCTGTGAATTCTGCTGGAGTCCTTCGAAAAAGTACTTGTGCTTGTTTCGGCAGCTTTGGCCGTCAAGTCTCTTAGGTTTTCAAGTGTGAGATACGCGCGTTGTATCTTGCAGGTGGGGCTTGACAAGAGTCGGATAGACAGACCGTGCGAAGTTTTCTATGACAGGCTCCAATCAGGGAATTGAGCAGGCTCTTGGACGTCGTGGAGATCGTACACCCGAGCAAGGGTCTGGAGCGTATAGGCGATAGCGACGAGATCGCTTCCAAAGGGGTCGCGGTCAGTATGGAGGAGATCGTCGAGCGCCGAGTAGCGAGCCTCGAGCAGTTGGTCGGAATTCACTGTTTCGAGCGAGGTTCCCATCTCGTCGAGTTCATCGAGGACGTCGTCGACGAGAGATTCGACGAGCGGTAGCGGTTCGGGGACCGGTGTTGGAATGAAGGTATGAGTCATCCGGAGACGGCCTCCCCATCATTGATGCCACCGTCACCTTTGGCCTCGGCTTTCTCACGGAGGCGAGCTTTCTCGGCACAGTGGTCGGCATACACCCGACAAAAGCGTTTTCGCTGGCCTTCAAGAGTCGTCTGGGCGCTCCGGGCTCTGCGAGCTCGGTCGAACGCGAACGGATCGCGATACTGTACGTGCGTCGGGATACTCACCATGGCAATGTCGCCTCCGGCCGAGACACCGAGTTCCCGGAGATACCGTCGGAGTAGGGCCTCCGTGGAGTCGAGTTTCGACCGGAGTGCTCGAAGCGTCCGCTCATGGCCGGACGGAAAGCAGTCACGTGCCTCGTAGTCGATGGCATCGGGGTCGATGTCATCCCATCGAGGTGCGTCGTCGGGGGTGCGATGGGCAGTCATGCACCCGCTCGCGTTTCATCCGGGGTGTTCGCGCTCGGTGTATCCGGGGTAATGGGTGCGCCGATAGCGGGCGGGTCCGGGTCGGTGTCATCAGTGTCCTGAAAGCGACGAGCGATTCGATCATGGAGTGTTGTGCGCTCTTGATCGTCGTCCGTGTCGTCGTACGGACGACCGGTGTAGAGGGCGATTCGACCGGAGATCGTCCCGTCGCCGTGAGCGGTGAACAGGACGTGATCGGTGGCGTAGCCGAACTCGTTGACCGCGAGCTCGTGGAACTGCTCGACCTCACTACGGGTGCGTTCGGGCGCGTCTTCAGCGATTTCAAAGGCCATTTCTTGATTTCCCTCACCGGCACGGGGAGCGACAAACTGGTCCTACGCTACAATCGCGTTCGTCCTGTTACGTAGGACGGCGAGCGCCGCAAGCGAGTCAAAATGGGCCGATCGAAGCTTGTTCGGTGGGTTCCCCCCTCTCGTCGATAGGCGTATCCGGGCGGTCCATATCTTCGAGCGATTCAGCGCAGATATCGAGTGGACACGTTCCGTAGTGACCTTCGTCGACGGCGAGGCAGTCGCGCCTTCCATGCGGATGAACGAAATTTCCGCCGTGGCCCGACGGGCGCTTGCATTTCGTACCGATGGAAGCGCCACACGACGGGCACTCCACTTCGAGGACGGGGTCGCGGGGCCACGTTCGGTCACAACCGTCGCGATTGCAGGAAATAGTCATGCAAACTCGTCAAAACCAGCCTGGGAGGTCTCATTCGGATCGAGCGCGACGTCGAGGTTCGGGGCAGGTGTTGGTTCTTCGGGTGTCGGTTCCGCGTCGACCTCCGGCTCGGGCTCGATGTCCGGCTCTTCTTGTGCGGCGCCGGCGTTGGTCTCGTTGTCAAGGTCATCGGCAACTGGCACATGAAAAAAACGGGCGAGGACACGGTCACGCTCGCCGGAATCGAGTTCTCGTACGGGATAGTCGCCTCGGACGAGCTGGGCGGTGCTGATGAACCAAACCCGGCGGGCGTCGAGTTTCAGGGCGTCACCGAGGAGGACGTACCCGGTCATATCGTTGAGCACGAAGTTGAGTACGGCCATCTTCGCGCAGAGAGGATCTTTGTCGTATCCGAGATAGACGGCTGGAGTCTCTGGTGCGAGGTCCCGGAGTCGATGGGCACTGTCGACGATGAGTCGACCGCTCCCGCACCCGGAGACATCACCGAGAACGAGCGGCTCCTCCGGCGTTGCCTCACGGATACTCTTGGAATCAGGGAGGTTCATCTGGGCCATCGCTCGGCTCACTGCTCCGGGCGTGAAGTACTGGGCGAAATGCTCGCTTGTCAGACCGTAATGTTCGTAAACACCGCCGAGGACATCTTCTCGAGTTTCCTCCACCGCAAAGACGAGACCCCCGAGAGCGTTGGCGTGCAGCGTCGCAAGCGCTCGAACCGTCTCCTCGTCCCGACCATCATTTCGATACCGGTCGAGCGGTTTCTGGTAGACGTCTTCGTCGCCGGAGAAGCTGGCGACCGCCATACTGATCCAATCGGAGAAGACCTGATAAGGGGATGCGCCCGTCTGCTGACTGATGTGGTCAAGCGGGTCAGTGACGTGTTCGCGGTGTTCGGGTTCTAGAAGTGTCGTCATGCTATGGGCGACCTCCCGCTGGTCCCAACTGATGAGAAACGGCGATCTCGGGACTAACGAATCGACGAGCGCGGTGAGGGACGTGGATACCCCGGGTGAGAGGGACGAATATTGAGTCGTGGTCGCCACAGACGATGCTCGCGAGAAGTTCGTGTTTACACATCACGCGGAAGGGAGCGGATTGCTTGTACGGGCACGAACAGGTGAGGGCGTCCCCCCACGGGATGAATGGGTACTGGCTCCCGCTGTCGTATTCTCCGACAAGGACGGGTGCGGGGAGTTCGATGCCGTAGTCAGCGAGAGCCACTGGTTCGTCAGTGTTCGCGTGTGAGAGCACAGATTCCTGGAGGACGTACACCGAGTCGATGTCGTGTTCTCGGGCGATTGCGTCGGGGTTGGTGTCGTCGTCGACGAGGACCATCCCCACGAAGGCGTTGTACTCGAGGAGGTGGTTGGCGTCGGGAGTGGGTCCGATGCACTTCTCGATCAGCGACCCATAGGACGACTCCTTGAGGATCTGGCGGAGATTCGCGCCGGGGATGAGTTCCTGATACCACTTCTCCCGGTCCTTACGCACCTCACGGACGGCTTCGTGAGGGTCGGATTGCTCACTAGCTTCGCGGATACGTGCGGCAAGGTAGGCAGGTGCGTCGACCAGAACAGTGTCATCGTCGGCGTGTTCGTAGAATTTCTTCTCTTCGCGAATCCGTACATCACACGATGCTTCGGCGTAATCGAGGCCCCTCGGCTTCTGTTTTATTCCCCGCCAGGGATGGGTTGCGGGAGTCTCGGCCTTGTACGACCAGGGATTGTAGTTTCCAAGGAGTTGGTCGCGGCGGACAGGCCCACCGCGCATGAAGTCGAGGCGAATCTGGTGTTCGATGGGTTCGACGTTCGGTGGATCGTGATCAACTTCGTAGTCGTAGTCACGGTCTATGTGGGCGAGTGCGCCTGGTGGCAACGCCAGGTGGGGCACACTGCCGTCGGCTGAGTGGATGGTTCGACAGGACATGATTGACGAAGGGCGAAATGTTGAACTCGGTCGTCTGCTGGACGCCCCACTACCGGCGCGGGGGGACGACAAACTGGCTCGGAAGACGTCCTACACAACGAACCGAGTGTCGTCGTAACGCAGGATCATATCATCGTAATTCGCAGAAGTTCTCATACTTTCTAACATAACAGATCCTCAGCTAAATGAAATCACGTTGACCGATATAGAGATTCCATGCAGCACGGCGGCTTCTTTTCTTTCCTACCGGAGACGTTGAACCAACCGCTCAGTACGTCCGCGTCTCGACAGGGTGCTACTGACTCATTCCTGAATCCACGGGTCAAGGGTTTCGACTTTCCCGAGCATATTGGTTGGAGATCCGTAAGCATCGACGATGTTGAGAATAGCATTCGCAATCGCGTACGCTGAGGCTCGCTGGTTATTCACCAACAGAAGCCCTTCGTGCCGGGAGTCGGCAAGCGGCGCGAAGTTCTTGATGTCCGCGGTCACAATTATCAGTTCTTCCTGTTGGACGTAGGGGAGTATATCGACCTCATCGTCAGCGTCCTCGTCGAGTACGTAATCAGAGTACTCGGCCCGGTAGCCTTCTTTTCCGAGAATTTCAGCGGTACGCGGTTCGAGGTTTGCGTCGATAAAAAATGCCCACCGCATCTATTCTCTGTCCGGTGGAGTGACGCCCTCGGGTCGGGTAATCTCATCCTTTAGATCAGCCATGATTTGCTCCCGTTCGCGTCGCAGGTTCTCGAACTCTCGAGGATGGTCATGATAGTATAGCAGTGCAGCGTACACCTCCGAAATATCGAGGTTATGGCGGTCTGCGACGGTTTGAGGTGCGAGTCCACGACCTTCGACCCGCTCGACGATAGTCAGGACTGGCACGCGCCGACCCTCAATGTGCGGTTCGTTGAGTATGTCCTGCACGATGCGGGTTTCCTGTTGCGACATCTGTACTGTGTTATGATACGCACTTGCGCCTACATGAATGGAATGGTCACTTCATATTCTGTACTGACCGGATCAGAGGATCGGGAGTCTTGGTTTGCGACGTGCTGCACTCGCGCGATGTATTCAGCAAGCTGGACTACCAACCACAGAGGTAGATGACGATAGAAAGTATGCAAACTCCTGCTACCATTATTACAAGCCGGCTAGCAGGCTCGCGAACTGGTCGAGTCTGTCGTCGAGACGCTCAGGCGTGTAAACGGCTTCCTGGCGTTCGTAGTACCGCGAGAGTTCGGAGGCGCTGTCAGAGAGCGACCCGGGCTGGCAATCGGTCGCGATAGTGAGCGAACACACGGGTGCGTGTGACCGCCGGATCTGGTCGATGACATCATCCATCGAGGCGGGGTTGCCATCCGTCACAGTGATTATCAGCGGCTCGTCGCGTTGTGCTTCGACGAGTTCACGGGCGAGGCTAACCGCATCCGAGAGGGGCGTCCCGCCACCACACGTTGTATCGAGGAGATTCGCCTGGACGTGGCGCGTGTCTATGCTGAACGGTTTCACGAGACGTGCCTCACCACGGTAGAAGTCGGTGATGGCGACACGAATACCGAGGTTCTCCGCGGCGAGTGCAAATCGAGCGAGTGCTTGCGTCGCGATCTCAATCTTCGGTGGTGACCCCCGACGCATCGACCCAGAACGATCGAGGACGAGGACGAGCGCGTACTGCTTTTCGTCCCCAAGGGTTCGGGATTTGCACACGCGAGGGTCGCCGATTGCGAGGCGATGACCGGCTCGCGAATCGTACGCCCCGGAAGACAGGCCACGTCGAACGTTTTTGCGGCGGTCGAGTCGGAGATACATTTCGAGGGTGTCTGCGACCCGATCAGCCCCTTCTTCGATAGCGCCCCACTCGCGATTGTGGGCGAGATCGTCGCTGATGGGAAGGATATCGAGATCCTCGAGACTTCCAAGAGCGCCCTGCTGCCCACCCTCTCCGTTGTTCTGATCTTCCCCGTTCTGTGCTTGCTGGCGAGCGGAGCGTTCGAGCTGATCAGCTAGCGCGGAGAGTTCTTCCTCGAGGGCCTGTTCGTCGATATCTTCGCGCTCGGATTCACCGTGGGCAGCGCGTTCGTCACCGGCAAGAGCATTCTCGTAGGTGGCTTCGTCTTCGTCGGGCGACCTCGTCGAACTCTCGGCATGGGCAGGTCCTTCCGGAATGTCTTGCCCCGATTCAGAGTCTGATTCTGCTTCGGGTTCTGAACCGGACTCCGATTCCGAGCGTGCGCCAGTGTCCGTGTCTCCCGCCGCGCTGCTGCTCGCCGTCTCGGGCGTCGGGGGCTCCGTTTGGTTCGACTGCCCTGCCTCATCTAATCCGTCCGAGGGTCGCTCGTCGTCGGTCTCGCCTACGCTCGGGCCATCACCGATCTCGTCTTCGCTCGTGTTGGGATTTGTATTCTCGCGATTGTCCTGGGAATCGGCGCCGAACTCCCCGAAAGTGAGCTGATCCTGCTGCGGAGTGTCGGTAGAGCTCGACGCGACTGATTTCGGGACATCACCCGAGGAGAACACGGGTGATGGTGACTTCGACGGTGCTTCTGTCTCGGGAGAATTGGTCTCTTGGCTCGGGTTCGTTCCTTGGTGTTCCTGCTCGCGTTGTCGGGCACGGTCGGCGGCCTGCGCAATGGCCTGGGCTCGACTCGGTGGGTCGGAGTCTGACTCGGACTGTTCATTATTCCCGCTCTCGGCCTTGTCTTTGAACTCTTCCTCGCCGCTGGTACCGTCTCCCCCCTTCTGACCAGCGTCAGCTCTCTCCTCGCTGGCTCCTTCACCGTCTTCGTGCCTACCACCCCCGTCGCGTTCCTGTGCGCCCTCGCCGCTGCTGGGGGCCTCCTCGTCGATGTCGGTGGGGTCGGGGTCAGCCGTGACTTGTGGTTGCTCAAAGACGTTTTGACGAGGGTCGCTCGTTGCTTCCTGTGACAGCGAGACGTCACCCGGATCGAAGTCCTTGGGGAGTTGTGTCGGGGAGTTGGACTGTAACCGTCCCTGTGAATCCTCACCTGTGCCAGCGTCCCCTTCGGCGTCCCGTGGGTCTTCGTCGGCCTCGAGGACGGGCTGAATGTGGTCGGTCCACGTCTTGATGACCCGTCGTGATCGCCGGATCGAAGCGGTCTTGTCGTGGTCGTGAGTGATATCTGAGCGGTCGGCGCTCCGAATCGCGAGTCCGTCGTCAGACAGCATACACAGTTCTGAGTGGATCGCCCTGAACGCGTCCCGATCCGCCTCACTCTTGAACTGTACGCGAGAATCGTCTTTGTTGAGGAGGACCTCGGTCGTTCCCGTTGGATAGATGGCCTCGTCGTACAGGCAACTCGTCACGGCGTCCCAGAATGAGTACCGGACGTGCTCGTCATCGGGAATGTCCTCGGGCGTCTGCGAGTGGAGCCGTCGAGTGAGTTCGAGCCGAATTCCGGCGTTATCGCTGAAATTCTCGCCGTGGATGGCTTCGGACTCGATAGCGCCATCCTCGACGATGTTAATGAGGTCGTGAACCTGGGCATGGTATTTGACATCGACCTCGGTTTCGAGGAGTTCTGATATCGCTGTGATGGCTGTCTTGAGTATGTGGAGCAGTTCGTGAAAGGCAAGGCCGAACTGGTGGGCGTGGTCGGCGGTGAGCTGGTCGTTGAGCGGGATGCGTGTGAGGTCGGCCTCGGTCCCAGTCACCATCACCAGGTAATCAGTGTCGACGCCGGCGAGCAACTGTTCGGCCTGAGCGCGTTCGATTTCGGTCGCATCTGAAGAGACGATGGCATCGACATCGACGGGGAGAACGGCAGCGGTCTGGACGCTGGAGGAAATGACGACATCGACGGTTACGCCCCTTGGCAGGTGACCGAGGATGAACTCTCGGAGACGGTCAGCCCGCTGCGGAGAAATTCGCGATCTCACAGCGGCGTTGGGTTTGAGATCGTCTGTGACCTGATGGCGGTGAACTGACATGGTTGGAATAGGATCGAGGCGGGACGGACGGGTACTGGACAGAGCGTGCTGCCCCCTCACCGTCACGGGGGCGCACAAACAGGCGGTGCTGAGTCCACTGGTGAGTTGTCAATCCTCTATTGATATGTCCCAGGACCCACAAGCCAGAGGGGAGAGTCGTCATCTGATAAAAAAGGCGTGCAAGATGGAGAGCATAAATTCAGCACGCGGTACCATTGCGTAGAGACGATCTAAACAGCTGATCCACAACCACTCTGATCTCAGGACACAGAGCGTGGCGTATCCCGTTTGATATCCGTAACGGCGAGATTCCCATTGAGAGTGACAGTAAGTGTGTCAGCATCGTGAACGATCGATACAGCAATCACCCATGGGTCGGTCGACTGAACAGTGGTATAGTCGTCACTCACACACCAGTCCAGCCGCCAGTACGGTGTCGCCTGCAGATCGAGACCGTGGTCTCGGTAAAACGAGATAACCGCCGACTCGTCAAGCAGAACCAGCCCAATTGGAGAGCAGAGGCTATGTTGGCACTGCTTACAGGTATATTCGGCGCGAAGGTCGGAATCGAGGCAGCAGTCGTCCCCCCGGGCAACTCGTGTCTTCATCTGGCCACTGCATCTTGGACAGACACCATCTCTGGCGAGACAATGTAGATGGCGCACCCGTTGGTTGAACGTTGAAAGAATGGCCTGTTCGTCGCGACCGATCAACCCACCCGGCGGGAACGAGTACTGTCCATGTGTACGACCACAGGCGGGACAGCTTATCGCGAGTTTCTCCTCGGCGTATGTCGCCACGAGTGATCCACTACACTGGGTACATTGGTCCCCGGTTTCAAACGGCTCAATGTCAGGGTGGGCATTGAACGATCCCTCGACCACGGCTTGGATAACTCTCTCCCCAGCAGTCCGGAGTTCGTATCCGTCATCGTGTTTGTAGACGAAATGCCCGGTTAGCTGGTTCAGGTGGTAATTGAACTGGGCACTATTGTCTGTCTCAGTCATCTCGTAGAGTGTGGTGAACTCCGCTGGCTGTTCGTCGATCTGCCAGAGTGCTTCTAAGATTGCGACTCGCGTTTCGTCCCCAATGAGCGCGAACGCTTCGGCCGGCCTGAGACAGTGCTCCGATTCCTCAGCAAGTTCCATGGCCTCAAGCCTATTCATATGCTGAATATGAGGCTAAAGATTCTAAAAGGCTCGCACAAGTTCGATTTTGTAATATTGTTTATAATTCAACGGACTCTCATCTCGCCACAACAGTCCCGTTCATTCGGCCGTTAAATCAAGTACCAGCTTCCCGCGTACATGGCCTTCTGCACTCTTATCGAGTGCCTCCTGTGCTTTGGAGAGTGGATAGCTGCCACTGATAGTGGGTTTGAGAACCCCACGCTCAACCCGGTCAGTCACTGACTGGAGTGTCGCCGGGTCTGACTCGGTAAGCACATCGAAAAACCAGACTTTCACGTCGTGTTCGGCTTGGAATCGTTCGATAGTATCCGCTGCTGGCTGATCAGGAAGTGTGACAATCACGCCCCCTGACTGAGCAACCTCAACCGACCGTTCGAGAACCTCACCACCGATAGAATCCAACACGATGTCGACATCGTCGATAACGTCCTCAAACCGCCCTTCTCGGTAGTTGACAAATTCATCGATACCGAGGCGTCTGAGAAACTGTTCGTTTCGCCCGGATGCAGTACCAATTACATGTGCACCGGTATTCGTTGCGAACTGGACGGCCATATGGCCGACACCACCGGCGGCGGCGTGGACGAGAACGCGTTGCCCAGTATCGAGTTCGCTCGCCTGATACAGCGCGTGGAAGGCAGTCTGGCCTGCCATCGGAAGACCCGCAGCCTCGGTATGCGAGAGTGACGGCGGCTTTGCTGTGACTTCATCCACAGTCATCGTGGTGAATTCAGCGAACGTTCCGCCAGCACCAGGCAACCGAACCATGCCACAAACGGCGTCTTCCGGTTCGAACTCCGTTACGTCCGCCCCAACAGATTCGACGACGCCCGAGAGTTCCCAGCCGGGAATCCACGGCAGCGGTTCGTCGCGTAACTCCGGGAGGATGCCACGACAGATGAGCCAGTCCAGTGGATTCACGCCAGCTGCGTGTACGCGCACCAGTAGTTCGTCGTTGTCAGGCTTTGGACGTGGCACACTTTCGTAAGTCAGCGCGTCTGTTCCGTCGGTTTCTGTGAGCTGAATCGTTTTCATATTAGTCGTCTGCCTCGCAGTCGGTCGTATGGACAACTGACTGTTGGTTCGGTTTCGGATGAGTCGAAACGCCTGCATAAACAACGAGTTCTTGCCCCAATCGGCGCGTCCGCTCGGCGACATCTGAGTCGCTGATACCATCGTCGGTGATCAATGCGTGCGAGTTGGGAATCGCAACCTCCGTCGGTAAAGTCCAGGCACGAAGCGTTCGGCTGACAGTTCGAAGGTGGGTAAGTGCCGAGCCAGGAAACTCCCCCGCTGCAACTTCGAGCAAACCGACAGTCTTTCCCTCAAATTCGTCACGGCCACAGTAGTCAAGCGCATTCTTGAGTGTCCCAGAGTAGGACCCGTGGTAATTGGGCGTCCCGAGCAGGACGCTATCAGCCTCACTAATGGTTTTCTGAAGGGCCTCAGCGTCCGGGATCGCTGTGTTGACAGCATTCAAACTCGGTAAGTCGTAGGACCGCAGATCTACGAATTCCGTCGTCGCACCTGCCTCCTCTGCGGCTATGAGGGATACATTCGTGGCGATACGTGTCCGACTTTCGTCACGCAAACTGCCACAAATTGCAACCACGTGTGGGGTGCTTCGGTTTGTCATCAGCACTAGAAAGAGTATGCCGACAGAAAAACCATTCCTAATCTGATATTTTGTAGCGTGATTTGCAAAAGCAAATTTTAGCAACTTGATCCCACTACTCTGATGTGGTCAACTTCTGCTAGTCATTATGAGCGATTCGCGCGCTGCATCTTGCATGCGGTGCGAGAAACCTCTATTACCTGATATCTGAAGAGACAGGACAATCGCATTAACCGACAGTTGACGAACCATTACAGGTAGTCATTCAGCGTTTCGTAGGCGTCCTCGGGATACTGATTTGGTTCGGCGACCCCCCAAAGCACCCCCTTGACGGCGGCCTTCGGGTACACTCCGTCCTCGATGTGTTCACAGAGGATCGTGAGATTCCGCGTCGAGAGCGTGGGCCAGGACTCGTTCTCCCGGGTCTGGTGGGCGAACTGGACGATCTTCTTGAGCGTCGGTCGGTCCACAACGGGTTCACCGTTGTTCACCTGCCTATCGAGCGTATCCACTTCTTCCTCGACATCCTGAATGTAGGGCTGCTCGAACGAGCGGAAGCGGCCTCTCGTTGCCGAGTTCATCGGCTCCGAATCCCGGTACTCGCGTGTCGGCGGATTCATAGTGATGACCATTCGAGCCGACGGGTGCGGCTCGACGAGTTCACCGTGGCTCTTCACCAGGAGTGTCCCCTCGTTCAGGAGTTGATGTAACGCAATAGCAGCGCCAGCCTGCATGACGGGGAACTCGTTGATGACGATCGTATCGCCGTTCAGAAGGCCCTGTTTCACGGCGCCGTTGCGAGGAACGATGACGTCGCCATCCGGGACGAGCGGGCCGAAGAGGTCTTCGGGTTCGGTCGCTCGGTCGACATCGATTGACTGGTAGCCCCGGTTTGTCTTGTGGCACAGATACTTGAGAAGGTAATTCTTCCCCGACCCACGCGGCCCGACCACCCGAATCGGGACGAGGCCACGAGCGAGTTTCTTCGCGATGAGTTCATCGAGGGGGAGCTGGAAGCGTGGGTCGATGGGGACGGCTGGTGGGACGACCTCGCCGTTGTCGTCGACCGGGAGCGCGTCATAGGCTGCGTCGGGGTGAGTCGCGGCCTTCGGGACGCTCGGGTAGTCGGGATCGTCGAGGATGTGCAGGCCTGTGGGGACAGGACTCCCGGCATTGCGGCCGATGTCGGAAACGTACATTCCTCGCTCGTCTTCGGGCTCCCACCCCTCGGAGCGGTACAGAGGTTCTCCGACGGAATCCGTGACGAGCGAGAGGTCGGTGACGCGAGCGGCAGCCCGTTCGGTGTCGGGATCGATCCGTTGGCCGTAGTAGGTGGCGGCGTTCTTCGCAAGCCGGAGTCCAACGGGGACATGCGTGGCGGCCTCTTTGAGGAGGTTCTCGGCGCGGCTCTCGGTGAGCGTGCTGGTGAGGCCGGCGATGTGGTCAACGCTGGCGTCCGCAAGCGTCGCAAAATCGTCGTACCCGGCGTCTTGGAGGGCGTCGTTAATCGTGTCGGTCACGACGCTGATCTCGCGGAAGTCAACGTCGGTGTCTTGCCGGAGTTCGCCGAAGGCATCGGTGATGACCCTGGGTTCGGTCCCCTGTGGTGAAACGCCGGTGATGGTGGCGTTCCCGCCCGAAGAGCGATTTAGCGTGTAGATGCCGGCGTCCTCCCCCTCGTCGATGAGGTCGGCGGCGTCCTGGTCGGAGAGGTCGACGTAGTCGGACACTCGTAGCGCCACTCGCTCGACAGGGACGTTGCCTCCTTCACGTTGGAGGAGTCGGTTCACGAGGTGTGAGAGGACAACCTGGCCTTCGGGAGTGGTGTCGCCACTCGCGGTGGATGCTGAGGACATGAGTTCTGGTGGTCGAGGCGTTCTGTCTGGGCCTTTCCAGCCCCTTCACCTGTCGGGGGGCGACAAAATGGCGTTCCACCGTCAGAGACCGTGCAACGGTCGGTGTCTAGAATCGAGTTCCGAATAGAGAAACGAGGTACGGCTCTCGATTATTACTCCATTCGTCTGATTGTTGAAAGAGTGGTTACCCAGAAAACGGGTATCTGTCCTCAACGGCATCAGCGAAATCGAACGCCTCAACCAGTTGAACGTGGTTCTCGTAGCCGTGTTGAGAAAGTGCTCGCTCAATCCCTCGGAATGCGGCCCTGTCGTTCGTGTAGATCGCTACCGAGTTCGTGCGTCCATCTTCCAAGAGCGTCGCAGCTGCCCCACCCACTTCTGCATCAGCTTGCTCTATCGTATGCTCGGGACGGCCGGTAGCAGCGGAGATGTAGTGTCGGACCATGTCCATCGTGGCCGAAACGACGGGATTCGAGTACTCAACGTCATCCAGAATCTGCACCCAGCCGGCTTCTATCGCATCGTCAATTGGCGGGTGGCTGTGGGGATAGGAGTCCGGCGTGAGTTCTTCGTACACTCGCTGCGGGACCAAGAGAACGACATCGTGTTCGGTCACCGCCCGTTCGAGGAGGTCAATCGTATCGTGACGCTCGAAGCGAATGAAGAGATTTGCGTCGATGAGGTAGCTCTCGACATCGGGAAAGAGGTGTTCCGACACGGTTGCTACTCGTCGATTTGCTCGTCAACGTCTGCGTCCAACGCCTCGATATCGAGGTCAGTCGAGATATCGTCCTCCACATCAACGATAATCTCTTGGAGTTCCTGGAGGATTGTTTCGGCTTCAAGGACCGGGATCTCCTGCTCCCGAGCCATAATCCGGGCAGTCATCTCCGATTCCGCGTATGCCCGTGCGTACTCGATGGCCGTCGCCAGACCGCTGATTCCGTGGCGGTCGATGTAGAGTTCGATATTCTCGTTCGAATCGCGTTGAGCTAGGGCGACGAGGAGCGTCGGGGTGATTTGAAACGTCCCCTCATCTGTCTGAATGGTCATATTGACCCGTCGAGCGCGGTAGCGGTGTGGCTGAGAGTCCGTCACGCGTTCGAGGACACCGATCTCAACGAGGTGCTTGACGTCCTCGTAAACCGTCGTTTTGGAACTCGCAGACCGGCTTGCGAGTTCCTCGACAGTGGGGGTATCGAGTTCGAGTACCCGGCCGTATAGACGGGCCAATCGTTCGTTCTGGATCACGTCAGAGACAGCCAGCATCGTATCCAACGGGTGCGAACCCGAGACAGCAGATTTGGCCATGTATTTTAATTTCCGCGGAATACATAAATTTGTATCGGTGGGCTAAGTGGTGCTTCCAACCGTTGATTGAGGGGTTTGTTATACAGAATCGAAGAGAATGCCTGCGGCTTAGCCGCAGGATGAATCCGACACCTCGGAATCAATCCGCGTTCGACGGGCGAGAACAGAGTGATTCTGCCTCGTCCTACGATGGCGGCATGCCCGCCCCAAGCAATCAAACAGTAATCGGAACCAGTCAATAACCGGCGAACCCTCACAGGGTTCGGCCGGCGTTGACTGTTGTAAGTAGACGCAAAGTAACTCCGAGTCTGTTGACCCCCCCTCGACTCTCGCCAGGCACAAACAACCACGAGGGTCGAACGAGTTCGAGGATAGGAGTACCGGGGGCTTGGCACTCCCAACAGTCCAACCCGCGACAGACCGCGAGCATCCTCACGGATTCTCACTGTTTGGATGCTCGGTGGGACTGGAAACCTGAAATCTCCAACACTCAGGATTCCTCCGCATGAACGCGGAGGAGGATGTCAATCCTCAAACCGGAGAAGAGACTCATTATTTGATAGAACCGCCGTGTAAGAGGTAGAGGGTGCAGTCAGCAAGAGTCACGTCCTATTCTGATTTCTGTCTTTCTCACCGTATTCCGAAAGAGACCAGGCCATCGTAGCGGTGGGTCATGTACTGCGGTGCAGGGCGCTAAAACCTCGCGCTGAAGCGCGGGGATACAGCGCCCGTCTTCGTTTACTTTCACTGTGCATGGCGAAGGTTCACATCCCATCGCGTCATACCCAGGGATGTGCGCGGAAAACTGGCAGTTGACTCGGTGTTTGCCACGGCGAGAGCCGAAATCAAAACAGTGAGCCGACCGCGCCGACCGACACAAAACAACCAGATAACTCGCTACCCCACGCCGGGGACGAGTATCGGTAGCGTGGCACTGCCAGTGCCGTCGGTCACAAACCTTAGATTCCCAACCATCGGAATTGACCGGAGCAACATCGGAACCTCGGGAAGCGTCGCCCTTTAGAGCGGCGAGGATGTCACAGTCTGGCAGCTTTCACCGGTCGTGACCATGTTTGAACAGCGACTGGCCCTCATCAAAGCATGGCCCTCGCCTCACTGTCTCTTCGCGTCGGTCAAACTCAATCACTCCGGCAGCCTGTAACTCGGGCAGATGGACATGGTGGAGTTCATACACGAGCGTGACGTACTCCTCAGAGGAGAGCGCTTCCCCATCCTGAAGAATCGGCGTCGCATCTGTCGCCTCCTCTGCTGCTACAGCAGCCACCACTCGTTGCTGTTGCTTCCACAGCACAGTCCGGAAGTCCTCATGATCCGAAGTGGCCTGCCCACTCATCTCCAGTTGTCCCTCCAATCTTAAAGTTCTCGGACCCACACTCCGGGCACGTTTCCTGATACCGAATAACATTCGCACCGGACGTCCGTTTCCGGCCGATTCGAAACGTTCCACAGTCAGCACATACAATGCGATACGGAAGCATTGGTGCCGCCTATGCGTTCTCGGTGGGGTCAGCCTCGATACTGCCGTCACCGAACACTGTGACCTCGAACCCCTCGTAGCAGAATGAAATGCTATCAACGGTACCATGGCCGGTAAATGTCTCCGTAGCCAGTTCGTCAAGTGATCCTGTGTCAATAACAGACTGGAGTGGTGTCAGGTTCAGTGGATCTCGACCAAGAGCCGTTGAAACCACAGCAACGACCGCTAAACTTGCCGAATCGCGCGTACTGTTGTACGTAGCTCGGAAGTATTCGCCCTCCGCATCGAATTCAGTGGTGCTCAGTATAGTACTCAAGGACATTACTCCGGGGGAGGAGTCCCAACGGCCTAAGGAGTCAGGCTGACTGGTCAGCGTGCAGCTTTCCCCGACACATCGAACAGCTGCTCTAAGACGGTTTCCTCAGCCAACCGGAGGTGTTGATTGAAGGTTTGACGAGTGATCCCCAGCCTCTCGGCGAGTTCGTCACCGGTGCTCTTCCGAGGCGTCTCGAAATATCCTCCATAATATGCCGTCCGCAATGAAGTGAGCTGCCGTTCGGTAAGCACGTCTTCGACGATGTCGTAGAGGAGCCGCGGCGAGTACTGGAGTTCCTGTGACTCTAATCGGATATCCGGATACACCTTCCGGGCGGCCTGTACGGCCGTCCTCGATTCCACATCTCCTGGCACTTCAGCCGTGAGGAGCGGGCCTGCAGCACCGTTAGTCTGGAACAGGGATTTTACCTGCCCCCCCAACTCTGCAAAGACTAGCGATATGGTCGGCGCCTCGATGTGGACCTCAACCCGGCACTCACCGGCGCTCGACTGAAGCAGTTGGGTGTCTTCAACATCGTACAGTTGTCCGAACACGTCGATCAACTCCTTTGCCGAAATGCCCCTCCCGGTGATGTACTTGAGGGCCGACCCGTCTTGGAGTCGAACGACTTCGTCAACGTCGATGCGCATGTCACCATCAGCTACGTCGAGCAGCGGGGTGAATAACTGCTTGGAAGAGAGTTCGAGCACCCGGCGTTTATCGCTCGTCAGCTTGTCCTCGCGCTCTTTCAACTGGGTTGTATCCTCGAATCCCACGACGATATATTCAACTTCGCCGTCTTTACTCAAGACGGGTGCCGAATTGCTCGACAGCCAGCGTTCGGTTCCGCTCGGGAGGTCGATCCAGTGTTCGAAGCCGTAATCGGGTTCTTTCGTCTTCAGGACGCGAGTCACGGGGTGCTCGTCCTCACTGACAGGCGTGCCGTCGTCGTAATAGATCTTCCACTCCGGCTGGCGGTAGGTTCGAGAGGTAATCTCGTCACGCTCCAGTTCAAGCGTTTCTTCAGCCCGTTGATTCGCGAAGGAAATCTGCCCGGACGGCTCGACCACCACGATGCTGATCGGACTGGCTTCAAGGATTTTCTCGATAATCGTACGCTCGGCGTTGCTCAGCGTCGGCGTCGCGTGGATATTGGTCGCGTTTACCGACGATCCTTCATCTGGATGGGATCGCCACCAGACCCGGGCGTTAGCACCTGTTTTCTTAGTTTTCAACTCACCATTGCTCGCCAACTTCTCTAGACGTTTGTAGACGGTACGTCGAGCCGCGTCGAGCGAGTTTACCACCTCTGGAGTCGTGAGTGGCTCAGCGGGGTCGTCGCGTCGGTCGAAGACGGCCAGCGTTTCGGCATAGACATCCCCGGAAGAACCCGATGATGACATACACGTCTTAGGGCAAGGCACGCTATAGCGATTCCGTCGATAGAACTACGGAACTGATAATTTCATCCGGGTCGCTCCCTGTAGACGGTTGGCGATTTTCTTATGAGAGATACGCGCTCATTATTTAGCACCACCTGAGTGAGCTGCCGAAGTACTGTCAGGAATGCCGTGCTAAATCTAGAGGGTGAAGTTAGCACGTAGGCTCCGGCAGAAAGGGGATAGTCCCCGGCGTCAATCCAGTCTTGTTATCGTAGGTCAGCATGCTAGACCGGAGTTTCAGTCTAATGCTCGTTTTTTCTCGCCTGCAGATGGTGACGGTATCATACTTGGATCTGTCAACTCAGCTGGCAACTGTGAGCCCAGTGTAGTCAGCCTAACCAGATTCTGATGTGAGTCCAACGTGAGAACTCCTGTTTCCACCAACTTCGGGAGATGCACGTGGTGAAGTCTAATCCTCATCGCGTCGGGTTTCTCCTTAGCAGAGCCATTCTCCCGCTTGAGAAGGTGCTGTGCCACCTCCTCGAATTGCGCCACTTGCACGTCTTTGAGGTAACGGAGCAACTCACGCCTCTCGCCACAGGCCAGTGCAGCATAGATCTCATCCCATTCCGCGCGGTCAACGGTTACCATTATATGGAAGATCGATGCAGCCTCTACTAACCCTTTGCCTGTTATATAAGTCAGTATAAGTACCTCTGCAAGATGAAAACGCCTTCACGACGAATTCGATAACAGATTTTTTAAAACTTTGTTGGTCCCTCGTCGAAGGTTTTCTGAGGCGGTCTGCTGAGAAATGCCGAGTTTGCTCCCCACCTCATCGAGTGTTGTTCGACGAGGAACTTCGAAATATCCATCTCTGACAGCTTGAAAGACCGTCTCTTGTTGCGAGTCCGTCAATTCGAATCTTGGGAGGACTTCTCTGTCTGTCAACGTGGTCAATTGGTTCAATTTAATCGAGATATTATGCTGCTGGCAAAACTCATTAAAGCCAACAAATTTAGCATGGGAGTCGAACCGTATTCGAAAGAACCACTCCTCTTTTCCACGGGCTTCAAGAATAGTCGCGTTGGTTTCGGCAATTCCGTCAATAAGATCTTCCGCCTTGTCCTCCCAATCGATGCGGTACAGAGCGCTCCCATTTATTTGATCCAACTGCGTGAGGTCTATGACGTGCTTACTGGTGCGGAGCGAAGTCTCAAACTGATTAAGTTCGTCTCCATGTACCCAGACGTACGGCATTATCCGTCGAGACGCCGGGATAACGCGCTCCATCTCGATGTGAGCGACGGGGTCACGACCCAGTACTTCACCGAGAAGAAACTCATCACCATCGATGGTGAACTCTGAAACAATGCTCATACTCACAGTATCGGTGTCAGGTGATATGAATACTCCCTAGGCGACCCTACCGGTGAAGCGTTGCGAGATACGTGCCCTCTATCTTGCACGCGGTGAGAGAATTATTTGTCATCTAATATTTGAGCGTAAGATTATGAACTCACGAATCCACAGTTGAATGACCACTTTGCTCACGGTGAATCAGGAGATGTCACCGAGTCG
Source organism: Haloplanus rubicundus (assembly GCF_003342675.1). Taxonomy (NCBI): domain Archaea; kingdom Methanobacteriati; phylum Methanobacteriota; class Halobacteria; order Halobacteriales; family Haloferacaceae; genus Haloplanus; species Haloplanus rubicundus. The sequence continues at coordinate 145,371 of NZ_CP031149.1, forward strand.
TCGCTGAAGCTGATCCTGCACTCTGTGTGCTTGCTGATCCGAGAGGTCGACCTCTGTATCGACGCTGATGCCCGGGATATCGACGATGTCTTCGAGAGAGTCACTGAGCGTCTGCTGGTTCTCGGGAAGGACATGCTGAGAGTCGTCGTCCGTCCGCCGGTCGTGCTCTTGCATGGCGAGTTGGATCATCATCGCCGGCTTTCTGAACAACTCGCCAGCGACCTCAAGATACTCCTGATAGGTATCCGAGGCCATCGACCCCTCGTATTCCTGCAGTACCGCGATGAGCAAGGAGAGCTGAAGGGTCAACTATCCCACCCTAAGCGCCTTCGGCGTTTCGAGTGTGGGGCTTGTCCGTGAACTCGGCCTCAAACCCGTCCGGGTGGGCGGTAAATCCGCCACTCAGCGTAACGGCGGGATTTTCGATCCCGAGGTCCACCCCGAGGACCGTTCCGTCCTCGGCGGTGTTCCGTTCGGTATCGGTCTTGTATCGGCCGAAACCGATATGCAAAAAGTAGTCGCCGTCGCGGGCGGTGAGCGTACTTTCCGTGATGCACCATGTGTCCGAGTCAAGGTACTGCTGTTGGTAGTCATCCTCAGCCTCGGGAAGTGCAAGTTCACACCGGACGCAACTCTCTGTGGTGGAGAGTGAGACGGTGTCGTCGGCAAACAACGCCATGGTCCGGGTGTCGTATTTCATCGTGGGTGCGGTGAAGGCCGGCTTGCTGACCTTCTTGCCTTTAGACCGGCGTTTCATACAGCCGGTGATGGCTTGGGCGGCTTGGTGGGTGGCCAGAATCGCGTGCTGACTCCCGAAAGCGGTGTCTTCGCGGACGGTGTCATAGGCGAGGGGCTGGACGTCGCTCTTGATGTTGTACTTGCCCCACATTGTATATGATTGGTTGCATATATCTCAGATTAAGTATATTAATTTGAAGCGAGGTATTGCTCCACCTATGTCACATTTCTGTTAAATATATTGGACATTGTGCGAGATCTCATATAGGGAAGGGAGACACCTACCACAGAAACCGTGAATATGGTCAACCACCATCTTCGTTCAGTCGCAGAAGTACAGGTGAAAGCGTGTTTGATTTTCCTTCGGACACGCGTAACAGGACCAAGTGTGCTCATGCCGGAGTAGGTCACCCCACAATCCGGATAGTGATCTGATTTTGTGGGGTAATCTCAGCGTCGAATTTCCTACTCGTTAGTATACGAATGCGTGATGAGTTCTACCGCAGTCGAAATATCCGTAGGTGATCGGACGACCAATAGCAAAGAGTACGTGTCTCCAAACCCGCCTCCTGCAGACCCTTCCAAGAGAGACAGATGATCGTCCAACTCGTGTCGATATAAGATACGGAGCTGCGTCTGCTGTGGATGAATCTGTGCGAGGGTATGCTGACAGTCAGGATGGATGACTGGAGCCCAGTGTTTCGTCCGTTCGATACGCATCTCAGGATTCTCCGTCAGCAGCTGTCGCTCCAACTCATGGAACAAATGTCGGCCTTCGATATCAGAGAGATCCGGGGGCAACGCCAGAGCAGCACTGATTTCGAGACTACACTGCTCACCCACTCGCGAACCAATCCATATCTGGCTCACCTACCGAACCGCCGCTATTCGACAGGATAAGGATATTAAATTTTATAATTATCGGATTCACACGATATAGGGAGTTAATTAGTG